>NZ_JBHVDM010000006.1:112083-128712 GCF_042802775.1 Nocardia sp. NPDC057455
TGGCGCGCAGCACCCTCTTGGCGTGCAACACCCTCTTGGCGCGCAGCACCCTCTTGGCGCGCGCCACCGTCCTGGCGCGCAGCACCCTCTTGGCGTGCAACACCCTCTTGGCGCGCAGCACCCTCTTGGCGCGCGCCACCGTCCTGGCGCGCAGCACCCTCTTGGCGCGCAGCACCCTCTTGGCGCGCAGCACCCTCTTGGCGCGCGCCACCGTCCTGGCGCGCAGCACCGTCCTGACGCGCAGCACCATCCTGACGCGCAGCACCATCCTGACGCGCAGCACCGTCCTGACGCGTCTCACCGACTTGGCGGGTCGCACCGGTCTCGCGCCTGGATTCGGCTCGCGGCGCCTCGGAGTCGGTCTTGCCCGCTCGCACCGCCGGCTCGTCGCGGACGGAACCGGAGGGGCGATCGGCGACACCGGCCCGCCCCCGATCGGCGGTAGCCCTGCTGTCGAGTGTGGCGGTTTGTGGACGCGGCTCCGTGGACGGTGTGGGCCGTGCCTCGCTCGACCCCGGTGAAGCGGGCGACGCGTGGGTGGCACCTGGCACCGCACTGGTGGACGGTGGCGCGCCGGCGGTGGTCGGCCCAGCGGGTGATGTGGCCGCCGGGCCGGTCAGCGGTGCGCCCGCGACCGGGGTGACGCCCGCCTGCGGCGTTTCCGACAGCGACCGCGTCTCCGGGTTCTGCACGCCGTCGACGGTGCCGCGCTGCGTACCCGCGACGTCGCCCGCCACGCTGTCGTGTCGACCCGCAGCGACATTCGGTTCCTCGGACCAATCGGCACCGGCCCCACGGTCTTGCCGTCCTTCCTCGGCCAGACCAGCGCCGGTGTCGGACGTCGACCGCTCACCCGACGACGCCCGCTCACCTGACGAGGACTGTTCACCCGCCGACGCCCGCTCACCTGACGAGGACTGTTCACCCGCCGACGCCCGCTCACCCGGCCCCTGCTCACCAGACGCGGACCGCTCACCTGACGAGGACTGTTCACCCGCCGACGCCCGCTCACCCGGCCCCTGCTCACCAGACGCGGACCGCTCGCCCGACGAACCCTGCTGACCGGCCGACTGCTCCGGAGTGCTGGACTCACCGGCCTCGCCACCGCCCTGCCGCGCCCCATCGGAGCCGGCACCCGAAACCAGATCTCCCCCAGCGGAACTGGTGCCACCGGTGCCGGACCGCGACGTGTCCGAGCCCCCGGAACCACCGTTCGCGGCAGCGGGCATCCCAGCGCGGGCAGCGCCTGCACCGTTCGCTGCACCGGACGTGTTCGACGCACCCGCGGGATTCTGCGCCCCGCCGCCGGGCGCCAGGCCGCTGCCGTCGCCCGCACCGGGCGTTACCGCACCATCGGGCCGGAACCCCACCCGCGGACCGCTCGCGTCGGCGAACAGGTTGTCCAGGCGGGTCCCCAAGTCGGGACGACTCATCGTGGTCGGCATCAACTTGTTCCACATACGCGCGGAACCGACCTTGGCCACGCTGGTCATCGCGCCGTTGGAGGCGCCAGCGGTGAACATTCGCCAATCGACCGGCGTGTTGCCCAGGTTCTGCAGCGCCTGGTCCCACCCATCCGTCGCCACGTCGAAGCCGAACTGCGTCGCGGTCGCGCCTACGAAACCCGCGCCGGCACCGACCAATCCGGCTGTCGTCCCGGTGATCGCGCCGTGCAGGAACGGATTGAAGTCCGGCCCGAATCGCCGGGTCAGCGCGTGGCCGAGCTTCTCACCCAGCGGCCCCGCCGCGGCGCCGCCCGCCGCGGAGCTGACGGCGGTCACGATGACCTGTTCGACGTTGATGTTCTTGCGGTGGCCCTGCTCCACCTGGTAGGCCTGCACCCCCAGTTCCTGCATGGTGCCGAGGATCGTGTCGATCGCGACGTGCCGGAGCAGGAAGCTCACGAACCGGTTCGCGACGATCCGCCCGACCCGCTGAATCACCGCCTGCACCAGCCGCTGGCCGATGATGCGGACCGCGATACGGGTCGCCGCGATCGCCGCCGCGTCCACCGCGGGCTTGAACGGGCCGGAGAAGAACGACGCCGCCAGCTCGGCCGCCAGCAGCGCCAGCGACGACCAGTACATCAGCTTGCCGTACTCGATCTCCGTGCCGACGTCGTAGGCGGAGTCGCCGATCTCCTTGAAGTAGTCGGCCAGCTTGGACAGCGTTTGGTCGTCCTGCGGGCTTCCGCCGCCGAAGGTCAGGAAGCTGTCGAAGGCCTTGACCATCTCCTCGTAGCCGTCGCCCGAGGGATAGGCGGTCATCGACGCGCTCTTGGCCGCCTCGACATCGGGGATGACCGAACGCAACTCGTTCGCGGCGGTGCGCCAGTCCCCGCCCAAGGCCCACATCTGGTCCTCGTTGCCCTCGGGCCACTCCATGCCGACGATCGGCTCGAGGTACTTCAGTACGGCGGGCAGCTCGATGGCCATGGGCAGCTACCTCGATCGCTCGGTCCGGCTACCGAGCTCACCAGCTGGAATCGGTGACCGATCCACCACGATCGCGTTCTACGGTCTCGGTATCGGTGAACCGCATCCCGCTGCCATCCGAGAACTCCCTGCGCTCTTTCGCGTTCGGTGGCGCCGTCGGGGCCGGGACAGGCTCCGGCGCACGCAGGTCGGGCATGCCCTCGACCAGATCGGACAGCTTCGGCATCCGCGCCCGGTGGTTGTCCAGAGGCGCCATCAGATCCCGGGTCTTGCGGGCCACGTCGGCGACGGCCTGCTGCGCGGCGTCGGTGATCGCCTTGGCGATCTCGGCATAGCCGAGGTCTTCGATGTTCGGCCCGAACTGGGTGTCGATGACCGTGTTGTCGGCGTTCACGACCACCGTCACCCGCTTGCCGCGCACCGTCGCACGGCCGGTCAGCTCGGCGCGCTCCTGCTGCAACCGTGCGATGATCCGCATCTGTTCCTGGACGCCGTCGAGGATGTCGGCCAGGTCCGCCTTGGCTTGCTCGTTCGTCATCGGTCGGTGAACCCCGGGCTCAGCGGATGCCGTCGCGGTTGCCGTGCTCCATATCGCGCAGCAGGTCGGCGGTCTTCGTCTGTCCTTCGCTGAAGTTGTCGAACGTCCCCGCCACGTTGCGCGCGCCCTTGACCAGGTTGTCCCTGGTCGTGGTGTAACCGCCCTGACCGTCGGGGCCGTTGGCGAAGTTGCGGCCGATAGTGTCGTTGCCCCAGCAGTTTCCGCGCGCGGCGATCGACGTGCTCAATCTGTCGATGATGCCGGTGATCCGGTCCTGGACATGCCCCGTCTTCTGGGCCGCCTTGCGGAACAGATGCTCATCGAATTCGACATTGTCCGCCATCGCGTCCGCTCCTCCACCCTCGAGTCCTTCCCACCGACGGTAACACCGGATGACTAATCACCAGTGACGTCAACATGAACGGGATGTTCCTCGGTGTTTGCGGGCGGACTCCGCCGCAGGTAGAGCACGGCACAGATCACGAAATCTAGCCCGACACCCCAATTTTCGGGGGCAATACGACGCTCGGCTCACAACTCCAGCATGACGGTGACCGGGCCGTCGTTCACCGAGTCGATGTGCATGTGCGCGCCGAACCGCCCCGTCGCGACGGTTGCGCCGAATTCGCGCAACGTGTGCGCGAAGACGTCGACCAGGGGTTCGGCGATTGCGCCGGGAGCGGCCGCCGACCAGGAGGGGCGCCTGCCCTTCCTCGTATCCGCGTACAGGGTGAACTGGCTGACCACCAGGATCGGGGCGTACAGATCCGCGGCCGAACGCTCACCGTCGAGGATGCGCAACCGCCACACCTTGTCGGCCAGTGCCCGCGCGGTCGCCTCGGTGTCGGAGTGCGTCACGCCGACCAGCGCGAGCAGGCCGTGCGGGACGCCGTCGGTAGCCGGATCGATCCGGCCGACGACCTGGTCGTCGACGGTCACCTGCGCCGAACTCACGCGCTGCAATAGGGCTCGCACAACCCTCGATCATGCCTCCTTCTCCGGCAGGGGCCGCCGTCCGGGTGGCCGCCCGCCGAACGACCCCGCCTGCCTGGCCGGATACAGGTGCGCGCGGGCGGCAAGCGTGACAAACTCGGTGCGCAGAAGGTTATGTTGCGCGGTTGCCGCGCGTTGGCGGAGGATCATGCTGGAAACGAGGAGCGCGATGGATCTGGACGCGATGGAGCGCCAGATCGCCGCGGATCGGTATGCGGCACTCGACCGTACGGTCGAATCCGAATTGCGCTTGGCCACTTCCCTCGGCGAGCTCGCCAAGGGTCTGATCGCCACCAAGACCAATGGTTCGATGCGCGACCGCACGCGGGAGGCGCTGGCGCCCGCGGAGGAAGCGGTGGCGATCCGTCTGCGCCTGCTGTCCAGGGGCCAAGTGCTGACCGCCCGCCTGGCGGGCGAGTTGAACGACGCGCTGCGCTCGTTCGAGCAGGCGGCACGGCACAGTGGCCGCAGGGAACTGGCCACCACGACGATCCGTCGTGCCTGTGAGGTCTACCGTCAGGTGGCGCGGGAGCATCCCGAGGTCGCGGGCCCGTGCGCGGACGGTTTGTCCAAGTGCGGCGTCTGGCTGGGCAGGCTGGATCAGGACGCCGCCGTGGCCGCGACCGAGGAGGCGGCCCGTATCCGCGCCGCCCTGGCCGCGGCGAACCCGGAACTGTCCGGCAAGTACCTGGCCAGCCTGAGCACGCTGCTGCGGACGCTCATGGTCGGCCGGTCGCGCAAGCAGGCCATCGCCATGTACCGGGAGCGGTACGCCGCGTTCACCTCGACCACCATGTCGATCCGATTGCGCGCGTGCGGCATCCAAGACCTCGACCTCACCCCTAAGTCGCACCGGGCGTTGGTCGAACTGGGCTGCCGCACGCTGGAGCAGGCGGGACGGCTCACCCAGCAGCAGATCATGTTCAAGTCTTCCGGCGACCTGTCGACCGTCGAGGAGATCAACTGGAAGCTGGCCCTGGTCGGCCTGCGCCCGCTCGCGCCCGGCACCGAGCAGGATCAGCCGGCCACGCCCGTGCAGATCGGCTCCACCTTCGGCGCGCTGAGCGTGTACTTGCCGGCACGGGATGCCATAGCCCAGGTGCGCGCCGCGATCATCGCGGCATACGCGGTCGACGACGCATACCCCCTCGATCGTGAGAGCTACCTCGGTACGCACGAGTCGAATTGGAAAATCCGCGAACCCGAGCCGAATACCTCCACCACCCTCGGCGACGACATCGTGCTGATCGACCAGCCCTACGGCGGCTGGGTCACGGTCATGAGCCTGAACTGGGAACTGACTCCGGTGGCGAAAAATCCACTGGCGCTGCGCCTGTCCCAGGACTGGCCGGTCGCGGCGATCACGGTCACCGAGAACGTGGCCTATGAGCTGTGCTGGTACGAGCACGGCGCGGCCACCCAATACGCCGCGCTCGGCCGCCCGGCCGGGCAGGCTCCCCTCGACAAACCGCTCGCGCCACTGAACTTCGAAACGCTGGCTCTGTACAACCCCGACCGGGCGACCGAGAGCAAGTTGCGCGCGGCCTTCGGCAACACGAAGGTGTTCGCCAACCTCACCTATCTGCCGGACTGCGGCCTGCGCCAGATCAGTGTCGACACGCCGCTGTCCGAGCACGGCGACCGCGTGCTGTTCTTCCGCACCACCCCCTGAGGCCCGCTCCGGATACGCCTGTCGCGGGCAGGATTTGCGGCAAGGTTGCACACTTGGCTGCGGCGGCGGTGAACAAAATGCTCGGCGCCCTCGCCCCGCATCCCCACAGGTCATTTGACCAGGTCATGCGTATGCCGAAGTGAACGCGCAGCTGTAACGCACCCCCGGCTGGTTACCGCACCCACCGGTAACCAGCACGCAAACGAATTTCTCGAGAACTAATTGAACGGAATGTTTGATCCGCTCCATGGAGTGCTCTACTGAAACAACGCTCGCACGGTGTACCGGATCACAGCATTGATGCCGCAGTACCGTCCGGGCGGCTTGGAAAAAGTCACACGAAGCTACCCGAGGGCCCCATGGACCAACTGGCGTTGGCGGACACCCCGACCGCCCGATGCGCCTTCTATCGACACACCTGCGACCTGCCCGCCGGAGTTCATCCGGAGATCGGCCGAATCGTTTTGCGCGCCGGATTCGTCGGCGCGATCACGATGCCCGCCGCATTGGGGCAGAGAGTGCGCGACGATCTCACCCATCGCCGAATCGGCCTGGGTCCGATCATCTCGCACGTCCGGTCCAAACGGTGGACCTTTCTGACCCGCCCCGATCTACCCGACGACGTCCGGCTGTTCGCCGAGCTGTTCCGCCTGAACGTCTCGATCGTGCCCAGCGGCGGTGAGATCGCCCTGCCCTCCCCCGCCGCGGCCGACGCCGACTACCGGCACTGGATCGTGGCTCCGCAGAACGGTTTCCGGCCACCCGGCTCGTCCATCGTCGATACCGTCCGTTCCTGCACGAGAACGGCTGGGCGATGACAACCGGGGCACTGCCCGCGAAACATCAAGTACTGCAAGCCTGCCGAGGCGAACTACCCGAGACCAACCCGCTGCTGCGCTGTGCACACGAACTCACCACATTGCACGAACGCAGGCTCAGCGCGGGACACGATTCGCTCGACGAGATAGACGCGTTGCGTGCGAGCCTGATTCGTGACATCGACCGCTGGATCACGGTGCAGCTGCCGCCCGCGCACGGCGCGGCACACGTACACACCGAGACCGTCGGCGCCGTGATCGACCGTCTGGCCCAGTTCACCGCGAATGCCTATGCGGCGCTGGCCAGCGCCTCCGAATGGGATCTGTGGGACGCCTGGCAGCGCTTGGCCGAACTGGCCGTCGGCTACGACGACCTGGCCGCCGAGGTCTGCGCGGGTGTGCGCAGACTTCCTGGCGCATCGTAGGTTCCGCCGCTGCTCCCCATCCGTAAGCTGGGACGGATGGGGAGTCCGGACGACCATGCCGACGAGGCGCTCGCCCTGCACATCAGGAGGGCGGGCTCCTTCGGCGCACATGCCGCTGCCTACGCGGAGCACCGGCCCGACTATCCGGCCGCGGCCATCCGCTGGGCCTTGGCTCCCGTCGCAGATCGGAGACCACCGGTCGTCCTCGATCTCGGCGCGGGCACCGGAAAACTGACTCAGGGACTCCTCGCCGCCGGTGCGTCGGTGATCGCGGTGGAACCCGACGCGCACATGCTCGCCGAACTGATCCGCCGGTTCCCGGACGTCACCGCCCGCGCCGGTACAGCCGAAGTGATTCCGCTCCGTGATGATTCGGTGGACGCGATCATCGCCGGGCAGGCGTTCCACTGGTTCGACTTGGACCGCGCCTATCCGGAGTTCCTCCGGGTGCTGCGACCGGGCGGCGTTCTCGCCGGGCTGTGGAATACCGACGACGACTCGGTGGACTGGGTCGCCGGGCTGAAAACGGCCGCCATGTCGAGTGTGTCGGCAGTTCAGCCACCGAGCGGACGGATCGCTCTGCCCGCCCACCCGCTGTTCCAGGAACACGAGTTCGAACGGGAAACGTTCCAGCATCGGCATCGGCGCACGGCCGAGTCTCTGACCGCGACGATCGGCACGCAATCGCACACGTTGGTGATCTCACCCGAGGAACGCACCGAATTGCTCGGCCGGATCCTGGACTATCTGCGCAAGCAGCCGGAGACGGCCGAGGGCGAATTCGATCTTCCCATCGTGACTTCGGCACTGCGATCCACCCTCCGCGCCGCCGACTGAACGGCTACTTACGCAGACGAAAGACCCAGGCCACACCGCTCCCGGCACCCCGGCCGAGGGCGGGGCACAGGCCCGATGGCGTCGAACTGCGGCGCGCGGCAGGGAGATTCGAGTAGCGGCCTACTCACGTCCGCGCCACCTGCCCGGCCATACGCTGACGGCATCGTTCAGGACAGTATCGAAGCAAGGAGGAAGTAACCGTTCCAACCCGCACGGCTACCGCTTCGGCTCAACGCGCAGGACGCGGGTGCAAGGAACGACGTCACCGATCCAGCGAAAGCTGGGTATCGCCCGGTGGGCGTGTCGGCGCAAGGTGCCGGCACGCGGCGACGCGGCGAGATCGACCAGGAAGCTGGCGTCGGTGCGGCTCGTTTCCTCGCCGCGCAGTGTTACCGAACCGGGCCGCCCGACGGCCGCTACTCCGGACGCAGCGTCAGGATCCGGGGTCCGTCCTCCGTGACGGCGACAGTGTGCTCCCAATGTGCCGCACGACTGCCGTCCACGGTGACCACGGTCCAGTCGTCGTCGAGCACCTTCGTCTGGGTGGTGCCGAGCGTGAGCATCGGCTCGATCGCGAGCACCGATCCGACCACGAGCTTCGGGCCCTTGCCAGGCTCACCTTCGTTGGCGAGGAAAGGGTCGAGGTGCATCTCGCGGCCGATGGCGTGTCCACCGTAACCGTCGACGATGCCGTAGGCGCGCCCGTGCTCCTGCGCGGCCGCGCGGGTGCCCAGCTCGATCGCGTGCGAGACGTCGGTCAGCCGGTTACCGGGCAGCATCGCCGCGATACCCGCTTCCATCGACGACTTGGTCGCCTCGCTGAGCAGCCGGTCGGCCTCGATGATCATGCCGACGCCGAAGGTCCAGGCCGAATCACCGTGCCATCCGTCGAGAATCGCCCCGCAGTCGATGGAGACCAGGTCGCCTTCGGTGAGGATCTCCTTGGCCGTGGGGATCCCGTGCACCACGCGGTCGTTCACCGACGCGCAGATGGACGCGGGGAAGCCGTGGTAACCCTTGAACGACGGCACCGCGCCCGCGTCCCGGATCACCTGCTCGGCGACCTCGTCCAGCTCCAAGGTGGAAACCCCGGGCTTGGCGGCATCGCGCACGGCCACCAAGGCGCGGCCGACGATCGCGCCGGCCGCCGCCATGGCATCCAGTTCACCTGCCGTCCGGAACGGTACGACCTTCTTCTTGCGGTTGAAGACCATCCTGGCCTCAGCGCTCCATCACGGGATTACTCAGTGGCCCAGCGCGCGCAGTGCCCGCGCGTTGACGTCATCGACCTCGCCGACGCCGTCCACCGAGACGACCAGGCCGTCGTAGTGCTCCAGCAGCGGTTCGGTCTCTTCGCGATACACCCGCAGGCGGTTGCGGATCACACCCTCGTTGTCATCGGTGCGGCCACGGGCGAGCATCCGCTCGACCACGGTGTCCTCCGCCACGACGAAGCGCAGCACCGCGTCGAGCTTGGTGTTCATGTCCTTGAGGATCTTCTCCAGCGCGTCGGCCTGGTCCACCGTGCGCGGGTATCCGTCGAGTACGAACCCGTTGGCGGCGTCGGGCTCGTTGACCCGCGCCTCGACCATGCGGTTGGTCACGTCGCTGGGCACCAGGTCGCCCGCGTCCATGTACTTCTGCGCCTCGCGCCCCAGCGGGGTCTGCTGGCTGATATTCGCACGGAACAGGTCCCCGGTGGAGATGTGCGGAACGCCCAGCTTCTCCGACAGCAGGACAGCCTGGGTGCCTTTACCGGCGCCCGGCGGACCGAGCAGTACAACTCTCACTTGAGGAACCCTTCGTAATTTCGATTCATCAGCTGGCTCTCGATCTGCTTCACGGTGTCCAAACCGACGCTCACCATGATCAGCACCGCGGTACCGCCGAACGGAAGGTTCTGAACGCCACCGGAGGCACCGATATCGAGGAACAGGTTCGGCAGCACAGCGACCAGACCGAGATAGATCGAGCCGGGGAGGGTGATACGGCTCAGGACGAAATTCAGGTAGTCGGCGGTCGGCTTGCCGGGCCGGTAGCCCGGGATGAAGCCACCGAACTTCTTCATCTCGTCGGCGCGCTCCTCCGGGTTGAAGGTGATCGCGACGTAGAAGTAGGTGAAGAACACGATCAGACTGAAGTAGATCGCGATGTACACCGGGTTGCCCGGATTCACCAGGTATTTCTGGATGATCTCCTGCCACCAGCTCGGGTCCGGGTTGTTCTGCGACCCCGTCAGCTGCGCCACCAGGTTCGGCAGATACAGCAGCGACGAAGCGAAGATGACCGGGATCACACCGGCCTGGTTCACCTTCAACGGCAGGTAGGTCGAGGAGCCGCCGTACATCTTCCGGCCGACCACACGCTTGGCGTACTGCACCGGGATCCGGCGCTGACCTTGCTCGACGAAGATCACGGCCGCGACGATCGCCAGCGCGGCGACACAGACCAAGCCGAATACCAGACCGCCCCGGCTGTCCAGGATCGCCTTGCCCTCGCTCGGGATGCGAGCGGCGATACCGGCGAAGATCAGCAACGACATGCCGTTGCCGATGCCACGCTCGGTGATCTGCTCACCGAACCACATCACCAGCGCCGCGCCCGCGGTCATCACGAGCACGATGATGATCATGCCGAAGATGCTGGTGTCGGCCAGAATGTCCTTCTCGCAGCCCTGTAGCAGCTGGCGTCGCGCCGCCAATGCGACAAGCCCGGTGGCCTGCAGGATCGCCAAGGCGATCGACAGATATCGGGTGTACTGCGTCATCTTCGTCTGGCCGGCTTGGCCTTCCTTGCGCAGTTCCTCGAACCGCGGGATGACGACGGTGAGCAGCTGAATGATGATGCTCGCGGTGATGTAGGGCATGATGCCGATCGCGAAGACCGACAGCTGCAGCAGCGCACCACCGGAGAACAGGTTGATCAGCTGGTAGATGCCGCCCGATTCACCACCGGAGACCAGGTCGATGCACTCTTGGACCGCCTTGTAGTCGACGCCGGGGGACGGCAGCGCGGCACCCAGCCGGTACAACGCGATCAACCCCAGCGTGAAGAGAATCTTCCGCCGTAAGTCCGGAGTCCGGAAGGCCGATACGAAGGCGGAAAGCACTGATCCTCCTGGCGAACGACATGGTCATGACATGGATGTTCAGCGATGTCCCTGCTCGACACAGAAGGGACGCCGAAAACCACGACGAGGCTTGGCAGACAACAATTGAACTCTAACAGTGGCACCGGACGAGCCGTTCACTCGTCCGGTGCCGCTGTAATGCAGAGTACCGTCAGCCCAGCTCGGTGACGGTGCCACCGGCGGCGGTGATCTTCTCTTTCGCCGAGCCGGTGACCTTGTCCACGGTCACCTGGACCGCGACACCGATCTCACCATCGCCGAGGACCTTGACCAGCTGGTTCTTACGAACCGCGCCGGCCGCCACGAGCTCGGCCTTGCCGACCTCGCCGCCCTCGGGGAACAGCTTCGCGATGGCGCCGACGTTCACGACCTGGTATTCCGTGCGGAACGGGTTCGTGAAGCCCTTGAGCTTGGGCAGCCGCATGTGCAGCGGCATCTGCCCGCCCTCGAAGGCGGCAGGCACGTTCTTGCGCGCCTTGGTGCCCTTGGTACCACGGCCCGCGGTCTTGCCCTTGGAGCCCTCACCGCGACCAACGCGGATCTTCTCGGTCTTGGCGCCGGGAGCCGGACGCAGGTGGTGCAATTTGATGGTCATGTCAGACCTCCTCAACGGTCACGAGGTGGCGCACGACGTTGATCAGCCCGCGGTTCTGGGCGTTGTCCTCGCGGACCACGGTCTTACGGATACCGCGCAGACCGAGGGTCCGAAGGCTGTCCCGCTGATTCTGCTTGGCGCCGATCGAGCTCTTGATCTGGGTCACCTTGAGATCTGCCATTACTTGACACCTCCGGCAGCCTGAGCGCGTGCACGCAGCATGCCTGCAGGGGCGACGTCCTCGAGCGGCAGGCCACGGCGAGCCGCGACCTCTTCGGGACGCTGCAGTGCCTTGAGGGCAGTGACAGTCGCGTGCACGACGTTGATGGCGTTGTCGCTACCGAGCGACTTCGCCAGAATGTCGTGGATACCGGCGCATTCCAGCACGGCACGAGCCGCACCACCGGCGATCACACCGGTACCCGGCGAGGCCGGACGCAGCATGACCACACCGGCGGCCGCCTCACCCTGAACCGGGTGCACGATGGTGGAGCCGATCATCGGGACGCGGAAGAAGTTCTTGCGAGCCTCTTCGACACCCTTCTGGATGGCGGCGGGAACTTCCTTGGCCTTGCCGTAGCCGACGCCGACCAGACCGTTGCCGTCACCGACGATTACCAGGGCGGTGAAGCTGAAGCGCCGACCACCCTTGACGACCTTGGAGACGCGGTTGATCGCGACGACCCGCTCGAGCTGGTTCTTCTCGGCGGCGTTGTCGCGGCGGTCGCCGCCACCCCGACGGTCGCCACCACCGCGACGGTCGCCGCGGCCGCCCTCGGGGGCGCTGCCATTCTGTCCGGCGGGTCCGCTTCCGCCGTCACGCCTCTGACGTCCCGGCATCAGACGTTCCTTCCGTTCTTGTTATCGATCATCAGAATTTCAACCCACCTTCGCGAGCGGCATCGGCCAGTGCGGCGATCCGGCCGTGGTAGTCGTGCCCACCACGGTCGAACACGACGGCTTCGACACCGGCGGCCTTGGCGCGCTCGGCCAGCAGAGCGCCGACCTTCTTGCTCTTGGCGGACTTGTCGCCGTCCAGCGTGCGCACGTCGGCCTCGATGGTCGACGCGGCGGCGATGGTCTTGCCGACCGAGTCGTCGACCAGCTGCGCGTGCAGGTGCCGCGAGGAGCGGTTGACCACCAGGCGCGGACGCTCGGTGGTTCCTTCCACCTTCTTGCGCAGGCGGAAGTGACGGCGCGTCTTCGACAGGCGACGCTGGGTCGACACGTCCTTGCCCAGGGGGATGCGCTTGGCCTTCTGGTTTTCGGTTTGCGCCATGATCACTTACCCGTCTTTCCGACCTTGCGGCGAACGACCTCGCCGGCGTAGCGGATGCCCTTGCCCTTGTACGGGTCGGGCTTGCGCAGGCCGTGGATGACCGCCGAAATCTGGCCGACCTTCTGCTTGTCGATTCCCGACACGGAGAACTTGGTGGGTGTCTCCACCGCGAACGTGATGCCCTCGGGCGCCTCGATCGGCACCGGGTGGCTGTAGCCGAGGGCGAACTCGAGGTTCTGGCCCTTCAGCGCGACGCGGTAACCGACGCCGAAGATTTCCATCTTCTTCTCGTAGCCCTGGGTCACACCGACGACCATGTTCGAAACCAGGGTGCGGGTCAGGCCGTGCAGCGCGCGGCTGCGGCGCTCGTCGTCCGGACGAGCGATCTCGAGCTGGCCGTCCTCGCCCTTGGCGACGGTGATCGGCTCGGCGACGGTGAGCGACAGGGTGCCCTTGGGCCCCTTCACCGAGATGTCCTGGCCGTCGATGGTGACGTCGACGCCAGCGGGGATTGCGACGGGCTTCTTACCAATACGCGACATTGTCCTGACCTCCCTTACCAGACGTAAGCGAGGACTTCGCCGCCCACGCCTTGCTTGGCCGCCTGCTTATCGGTCAGCAGGCCGGTGGACGTGGAGATGATCGCCACGCCGAGGCCGCCGAGCACCTTGGGCAGATTGGTGGATTTCGCGTACACGCGCAGACCGGGCTTGGAGACACGGCGCACGCCGGCGAGGCTGCGCTCACGGCTCGGGCCGTACTTGAGGTCGACGATGAGCGTCTTGCCCACCTGTGCGTCCTCGGTCCGGTAATCGGCGATGTAGCCCTCGCGCTTGAGGATCTCGGCGATGTTCGCCTTGAGCTTCGAGTGCGGAGCCTTCACCTGATCGTGGTACGCCGAGTTGGCGTTGCGCAGACGCGTCAGGAAGTCTGCGATCGGATCAGTCATGGTCATGGTTCGACCTAGACACCTTTCTCATCGCGGTTCCCATACAGCGCTCACATGCACATCGGCATGCCCAGCGGTGGGCCTACGACAATTCGGATGGTCCGGCCGACACTTGCCGACCGGAGGAGGTTCGATCGCCCGAGCGCACGCATGCGGGCATGGAGGTGCCCAGGCAACCGCTCTAGTGTAGGCAAGGGGTTCACCGGGGCAAAATCGGGGTCGGTGAGGAGCCGGTTTCGTCCCGCTCATGACCAGCGGAAATGGCCGGTGACCGGGCTAGCATAGGACAATGTCGAGTCCAGGCGTCGAACGTCCCGACCTCCCGGAGTTCATGACCTGGGAGGAACTCGAGCAGCTACCCGAGGACATCGCGGGGCAGATCGAGCTGTGGAACGGGCGTGTCGTCTGGCGACGGCGCAGACCTGCCGAACATCAAGCGTTCCTCTTCGCGCTGACCAGCGCGCTCAAGCGCTGCGCACGCGATGGCATGGCCGAACAGCCGCAGAGCTGGTGGCGCGTGGACTTCGAAACGAACGTGTTCTTCGGCGAGTCGAACAAGTCGGACTTCGCCACCCCCGATGTCCTCGTCTACCGCCGCCTCGACGCCCCCTACCAGGACATCCGCGCCCAAGACGTGCTACTCGTGAGCCGAGTCCATTCTCCGTCGTCCATCGAGATCGATCCTTTCGACGCGCAGAGGCGCTACGCCGATGCGGGCGTCCCTTGGTATTGGGAGGTGACGCTCGCGCGAAGGAAGAGCGCGGTGGCGATGGTTCGCGCGTACGCCCTCGAAACCACCCCCGGCAAGCTCCCACCCGGCGTCCAACCGCTGCATCCGGCCAACTACCTCCTGACCGGCGAGTGGTCACCGAACAACTCCGACGCCATCACCATCGACTTCCCGTTCCCGATCCACATCCCGTGGTCGGACCTGGAGTTCTGATTCGCGCGAGTTGATATCGCCGCTCCCGATCCATCCGCCCCCCGGCCGACCACGGAGTCGCGACCGCCGCCTCAACCGACGCACCGAGCTCGGACCGACCCCGTCCGAAATCGCCGCCCGACTCGACGGCCCGCACCGACAGCTCCGGATCGAGGGATCGGACGCCGTCCCCACCCTCCCATCCGCACCAGCCCTCGGACGCCGCACCGAACATCGCCAACGATGCGCGCGCCGGTCTCACCTCCCCACGATGGCATATATGCCACAATACTCATATGCCTCTCAAGCGCACCATGGTCTACGCCGACGCCGAAGACCTGGCCGTCATCAAGGAAGCGGCTGCGCGGAGCAATGTCAGCGAGGCGGAAATCATCCGCAATGCAATACATCTAGCCGCGGTGCGGGTGCGTCGCCGATCTGAACCATTGCGTTTGAGGCGTTTCGCGAGCGGCGATCCGACGCTTGCCGAACGCGTCGACGACATCCTCGCCGACGACTTCGGCGACAGCCCGGACGCCCGGTGATGCTGGGCCTCGAGGGCCCGGGAATCGTCATCGCCGACACTTCGGGGCTCATCGCCGCATTCGATACCTCCTCACCCGACAGCGACGGCGCCTTTCGGGTCCTGGAACAAGCCGGACTCGTCATTTTGTCGCCGCTCGTTCTAGCCGAAGTCGACCATGTTGCGCGTCGAGAACTCGGACAGCGCGTCTCGACCGAAATGCTCGAAGACCTGGCCACCCAGACGCGCACCGAGCACTTCGAGATCGCTGTGGTGACCTCCGACGTTCTCGATCAGGCCAACGCCGTGCGCAGGCTCTATCCGGCCCTGCGGCTGGACCTCGCGGACGCGGTGACGGTAGCCCTGGCCGCCGACTACGAGACCAACGAAGTACTAACGCTCGACCGCCGAGACTTCCGTGCCGTGGCCCCACTCACCGAGCACAAATCGTTCCGAGTACTACCGGACGATCTCTAGCGGTGATGCCGCGCAGGAACGCGCCGACGCGTACGAGCTTCGCGAGTGGCACACAGCCGTGGTGAAACGCGAGTAGACCTCTCGACGGTGTGCCACTCACGGCTGACTCGATCAGCGATGCGTGAGGGTGTATCGGCCGGGAGCTACCTCGCGGCAGTACCAGTCCGCCGCGGCATGGCGGACCATTTCGCAATCGTCCCAGCTCACGTTGCTCGGAGGAGTGACACAGCTTCCGTCCTTCGGTGAGGGGAAGCAGTGCGCCGCGACCGTGTCGAATTCCTGTACCGCCGACGCGGTCGCCGCCGTTGCGAGCACCGCCCCCACGGCAACGGCACCGGCGATGGCAGACTTCGTGACCATTCTCATCTCGACTCCCCTGATCGTTGTCAATGGTTCTCACGCAACCCGACCGAACGTGTCCCGCCGGACTCGGCCCGGCACCATACTTCGACGTCTCGACGCCGCATCCGGTTCCAACGACTTGCTATGGCTGAAACGACATCCCCCTATCGGGTGGCTCGAACGCTACTGCTCGCAGACCTATCGTTCCGCGTCGACGCGCGTCACGGTTCCAGGTAGAGGCGTTCGCACGGCAATGCGGCAACGCGATTGTGCTACCCGGAATCACGGTGAGGTCGGCAGCGGGTCGCACGGCGCGCCACTCGCGAATGAACCGCATAGCTGCTGCGGTGCGGCAGGCGGCGAAGTCCAGACTCACGCCGTCGAGCTGGACCCGCAAGTGGACATCTGGCTCCTCCGGGCGTGGAGTCGTCACGTCTTCGGCTCCTGCGGTCCGGAAGACCCAGCCTGCGCGGTGCGCGAAGCACCGAGCCGTACCAGCCCCGCAACCACCGCGTCCACCACGGCGTTGAACCCGTCTCAGTGCCGCACATGGTGGAGCACCTGGTCGTCGCTGATCCCGCCGAGTTGCCGCTCCTCGCGACGGCATCGCACGAAGTCCGCCGTGAGCAGGCTGACCATCTCGCCATAGGAGTAGTGCATTTCCCTGCTCGCGGCGGCGGGCCGGTAACCCTTT
>NZ_JBHVDM010000007.1:0-128246 GCF_042802775.1 Nocardia sp. NPDC057455
CCACAAAGGGGCCGCGAACACCCAGCGCCGAAGGCGCTGCAATTAGACTCAGCACGTGCGTTTGTATCGGGACGAGGCGGTTGTGGTGCGCCAGCACAAGCTGGGGGAGGCGGACCGCATCGTCACGCTGCTCACGCGGCAGTACGGCCTGGTGCGCGCGGTCGCCAAGGGGGTGCGGCGGACCAAGTCGAGGTTCGGGGCCCGGTTGGAGCCGTTTTCCTATATCGACGTGCAGTTGCACCCCGGGCGCACGTTGGACACCGTCACCCAGGTGCACACGATGGAGGCGTTCGCCGCCGACATCATCGATGACTACGGGCGCTACACCACCGCGTGCGCCGTGCTGGAGACCGCCGAGCGTCTGGCAGGCGAGGAGCGCGCCCCCGCGCCCCGGCTGCACGCGCTCACCGCGAGCGCCTTGCGCGCCATCGCGGCCAAACAGCGGCCGCACGAACTGATCCTGGACGCGTTCTTGTTGCGCGCCATGGGTTTCGCGGGCTGGGCGCCCGCACTGGACGAATGCGCGAAGTGCGCGACACCGGGTCCGCATCGCGCTTTCCATGTCGCGGCCGGAGGCGCGGTGTGTGTGCACTGCCGTCCGCCGGGTGCGGCGACGCCCGCGCCCGGAGTGCTCGACCTGCTGGTCGCGTTGTTGCGCGGAGAGTGGGAGCAGGTCGAGGCGACGCCCGAGACGGTGCGGCGGCAGGCCAGCGGCCTGGTCGCGGCGCACTTGCAATGGCATCTGGAACGTCAGCTGCGCACCCTGCCGTTGATCGAGCGGTCCAAAGCGCCGTCTACTCCACGAATTGAAGCTCTACCTGGGGCAGCTCGATCATGACGCGGGCGCATACGGCGCGATGCCAGGTGGCCGGGTAGCGGGTGTCCGGCTCGTGCTTGCAGTAGTCGTCGTTGGTTCGGTAGGTGTGCAAACGAGGCGAGATCTCCCCGGCATCGATGGCGTCGACCATGGCCTCGACCACCTGGTCGGTCTCGTCGGCGATGGAGGCGAGTTCACGGGCGACGATGTCGGGGATCTGGAAGGCCCCCTTCTCCCACCGCTCCACAGTGCGTTCCGCGACCGCGAAGAACCGCGCACACCACGGGACCGGAAGGCCGAGCAGTTCACGAGTGGCCCGGAAACCCGCCGCGGTCGCGGTGCCTGGTAAATCGGTCACGTTCGAGAAACCCCTCCCCAGTATCACGATAGGGAAAAGAATAAGTCACCACCGCCGGTGGAACCGTGGAATTCAGCAGGAACCAACGTGGCAGTAGGGGCGGCGGAAGCGATCAGGCAGGATGGAGGCCGTGATCCTCCGCCGAGATTCCGCCACCGCGACCGCGCCCGAGCACGCGGGCGCCGTCCGCCCGCCCGCGCCGCATCCGTCGGGAGCTCGGCCGCCGCAGCTGCCGCCGGATCTGGTGCCCAAGCATGTCGCGCTCGTCATGGACGGCAACGGCCGCTGGGCCCAGGAGCGCGGGCTGCCGCGCACCGCCGGGCACGAGCGCGGCGAGGCGGTGCTGATGGACACCGTCGAGGGCTGTATCGAGATCGGCGTCAAGTGGTTGTCGGCCTACGCGTTCTCCACCGAGAACTGGCGGCGCAGCCCCGAGGAGGTGCGCTTCCTCATGGGCTTCAACCGCGATGTGATCCGCAGGCGCCGGGACGAGATGCACGAGATGGGCGTGCGGGTGCGCTGGGCCGGGCGGCGGCCGCGTCTGTGGCGCAGCGTGATCAAGGAGCTGGAGATCGCCGAGGAACTCACCGAGAAGAACACGGTGATGACGCTGACGATGTGCGTCAACTACGGTGGCCGCGCCGAAATCGCCGATGCGGCAAGGGAGATCGCGCGCCGGGTGGCGGCGGGCGAGATCGATCCGGAGAAGGTCACCGAGGCGACGGTGGCGAGATATCTCGATGAGCCCGACATGCCGGACGTGGACCTGTTCCTGCGCCCGTCGGGCGAGTTCCGCAGCTCCAACTTCCTCATCTGGCAGTCGGCCTACGCCGAATTCGTCTACCAGGACACGCTTTTCCCCGACTTCGATCGGCGCAACCTGTGGGAGGCGTGCCTCCAGTACGCTTCGCGGGACCGCCGTTTCGGCGGCACCAAGTGAACGGCGGTACGGACATGGACGCAGCGGTGGCTCCGGATCGGGAACTCCAGGCGCGGGCCGGGGCATGCTTGTCGAGCTACGGCATCGACGTGCGCGTCGACGCCGAGGGTTCGCTGGGATTCGAGTACGAGGGCGCACTGTCGTCGCTGCGTGCGGTGACCCTGGCGCCCGGCTTGGACGTGCTGAGTCTCACCTGTGTGCTGGCCTGGGACCGCCCGCTGAAGGCGCAGCTGCACAAGCGCGTCGCCGAACGCAACAACGCGCTGCAATTCGGTTCGCTCACCGTGATCGCCCGCGGTGGTCTCGCCGATGTCATCCTGCGTTACACCTTCCCCGCCGCGGGCCTGGACGATCAGGCCCTCACCACCATGCTGCTGCTCGTGTTGTCCAACGCCGGCCGAGCCAGGCAGGGGCTGCTGCCCTGAGGAGGGCATGACACCAGTCGTGCCGGGGTCCTCGGCGATCGGAAGGACCGGCCGCGATTACGCGGGGCCGAGCCGTACGCGGGGCGGTCCTTCGGCCGCTGTGTCGGCCGGTCGCGCGGGTCAGCCGGCGTTCGGGCGGGTGGTTTCGCCGTAGGGCAGCAGGGTGCGCACGCCCCGCGCCAGCGTCTGCGGGTCGAGGTCGTCGAGGATGAGGTGCTGGAGGATGAACCCCGGCAGCAGTCCGATGATCGCTTTGGCGACGGCGTCGATGTCGGCATCGTCGGGTAGCCAGCCCTCGTCGCGCATGCGCTCGGCGTAGGTCACCCAGAGTGCGCGCATCGCGAGCATCGTCTCGCGCACCATCACCGCCGCCTCGGGATGCACCAGGGCCAGCGCCCAGGCTTGCGGCGCCAGTCGCACCGGTCCGTCGGGTCCGCTGCGCCGTACGACTTCCTCGGCGATCATCGTGATCACTTCGGCGGGGGTGGGTAGTGGGTCGCGGCCGATCGCCTCTGCCATGGCCACGCGCAGTGACACCGTAGTCTCCGTGGCGAGCGCCGTGATCAGCTCGTCCTTGCTCTTGAAGTACCGGTATACCGCGCCTGCCGAGAGCCCCGATTGCGCGAACACATCCTGCATGGATGTCTCGTAGAACCCCTTGCGGGCGAAGCAGAGCCGTGCGGCGTCCAGGATCTGCTGCCTGCGGCGTTCCATGTGCTCTTCGCTGACTCGGGGCATAGCCTCAAAATAAAACGAATATCCGTTCTTGACAACTTTCCGGCCTCATGCGACCGTAAGGCCAACTAAAAGAACGAACATTCGCTTTTTAGGAGATGGTCATGAACACCACGCAGCGGGCATTCGCGCTCGGCATCGGCGCCGCCCTGCTCCAAGCGCTGATGCTGATCGCTTTCGCCTGGCCTGCCGCGAATATCGCGCCTCGTGACTTGCCGCTGGCGGTCACCGGTCCACAGGCCGCGCTGGTCACGGGCAAGCTCGCCGAGCACAGTCCGGGCGCCTTCGAGATCAGCACGCCGGCGGACGAGGCCGCCGCTCGCGCCGCGATCGAGGACCGGGAGGTCTACGGGGCGATCGTCACCGGTGACGGGCCGCCGCGTGTGCTGGTCGCCTCCGGCGCGAGTCCCGCTGTCGCACAGCAACTCACCCAGATCGGGCAGCAGCTCTCCGGCGCCCCCGCCGCCCGGGTCGAGGACGTGGTCGCCGCCGATTCGGATGATCCGCGTGGCGCCGCGTTCGGTGCGATGGTGTTGCCGCTGGTGATGTCCGGCATCGCCGCGGGAGTGCTGCTGGCTTTGCTGATCCCGGGGATCGGAGGCAAGGTGATCGGGCTGGCCACTTTCGGCGTGGCAGGCGGACTGCTCGGGATGGCGATCATCCAGGGCTGGTTGTCGGTGGTGCCCGGGTCGTACCCGGTGCTCGCGGCGGTCGCGGGTCTGGTGTCGTTCGCGGTCGCCGGTGCGGTCGTCGGCCTCGCCTCGGTGCTCGGACGAGCCGGTATCGGTATCGCCGCGCTCACCATGCTGCTGATCGGCAATCCGTTTTCGGCGGCTACGTCCGCCCCGGAGCTGTTGCCGCAGCCCTGGGGCGCCGTCGGGCAGTTGCTGCCGCCGGGCGCCGCCGCGTCGCTGCTGCGTTCGGTCGCGTTCTTCGACGGCGCCGCCGCGGCCGGACCGCTGGTGGTGCTGCTGGTCTGGAGCGCGCTGGCGCTCGCACTGCTCGGAGCGGCCGCACTGCGGGATCGCCGCGCCGAGACGCCGGCATCGGCGCGGGCCGCGGTTCCGGTCGGCTGAATCGAAGCGCCGGCAAGGGTCGTTCCGCGATGAACGGCCCTTCTCGGTACGGAACACGTGACCGATATCCGACGTCCTCGGCCGAACGGCCGCGTTCGGCCGGAGTCCCTATGGGCCCCGGGGGGTGGAGAGTGTCCACCCCCCGGGTGGGTGGGCACCCGCAGGGGGTGGGCGCCCGGTCCCAATTCGGACCGTAGCGGCTTGCGGGTCCGTCCCGAGGTGTTTTCACTGCGGCGTCGCACGTGACACGTCGTTGTCCCCATCGCCTCTCACGCACAAGGGCAACCCTTCGGCAAGTGAACCCACCTGGCTCGGGCGCTTGGTCCCGGTTCAGCTGCCGTACTGCACCTCGAAGTTCCTCCGAGGGCTCGGCGAAGCTCCGCCGGAAAGCCGCGGACGGCCGGGTCAGCCCACGGTGAACGACAGCGTGGGCGCGGTGGCCGCGCCCTCTTGCCGGTGAGCGTTGTACGTCACCGTATAGGGGCCTGCGCCGGGGGAGGGCACCACGAAGACGACGTGATTGTTCGGGTTGTCGATGGTCTCGTTCGCGTTGAGCAACTCGTTGATCGGGCCGCGGATGTCGGCGGCCACGGTCCGGCCGTCCGGGGTGCGGACGGTGAAGTAGTCGTAGTAGATGTTGGTCCCGCCCGCGGGGACCCCGGCTCCGCCGACGATCTTGATGCGCAGCGCCAGATCGTATTTGCCGTTCTCGTTCTCGGTGTAGCTCGGGCTGATCTTTGCGCCGGTGACCTGGATGGTCGTCTGGTCCTGCACCAGCGTGCCGGTGATCGGCAATGTCTTCGGCTGGACGCTGTCCACCTTGCCCGCCGCGGCGAGCGGGATCTTGGTCTGATTGTCCGCGGCCTGGCCGTACACGATGGTCATCGTGTCGATGAGGTGCTCGGCGTCCTTCGCCGACTGGAGGGACGTGGTCGCGGTGCCCGTGGCCGAGCCGTTGCCGGGCACCGCCGGGCTGTCGAAGATCGCCCCGCCGTCCACTTCTCTGCCGATCAGCAGTGACGGCGTGATGCTCAGCGTGTGGTCGTCGAGAGTGGTGTTCTTGTAAGTGATGTCGATGCGCACCTTGGCGCCGCCGTATTCATCCGGCACGACGGTCGCCTTGTCCACGGTGATGTCGAATCCGTCGTACCAGCCGGTCTTGCCGACGATGCGGACGGTCGACTGCCCGTTGTCCGCGCCCGGCCGGACCGCGGTTGTGGGGATGGGGGTCGGCGAGACGGCCACCGGGGTGCCGTCCTTCGCCTCGCACGCCGAGAGGAACATCGCCGAGACCGCGACGAGCGCGGCCCCGGCGACGGTCACCGCCCGGCGGCGCACCGGGCGTACGGAAGAGTCGATGGTCGTTGACACGCTGCCTCCCCAGCAGATGGCGGATCCTGGCGTATCGAGCCCGGGTGGGCCGGGGCGTTCGAGGATCTCGCCGGTGAATCTCCGCTGTCGGAGGCCGCGTTAACCGGACACGCCGGGAAGCGGGCCGATCACCCGTCCCGTCGGCGCGCCGTCCCGCATGTCGTGCAGGTGCCGAACACTTCGAGGGTGTGGCTGATCTCGCTGAAGCCGTGCTCGCTCGCGATCGCCTCGGCCCATGCCTCCACCGTGGGGCCTTCCACCTCCACGGTGCGGCCGCAATGCCGGCACACCAGGTGGTGATGATGGCCGGTGGAGCACTGGCGGTAGACCGACTCGCCGGAGTCGGTGCGCAGCACGTCGACCATGCCCGCGTCGGCCAGCGACTGCAGCGTCCGGTAGACCGTGGTCAGCCCGATGCCCTCGCCGCGCTTGCGCAGCTCGTCGTGGAGATCCTGGGCGGAGCGGAACTCTTCGATATCACCGAGCAGCGCGGCGATGGCGCTGCGCTGCCTGGTGCTGCGGATACCGACCGGTTTCTGTGGAACGGTCGTGTTGTCTGGCACGAATCACCCTTCCTCGGCGTGCGCGACGGCGTCGACGACGATGTGCGCCAGATGGTCGTCGACGAGTTCGTAGAGCACCTCGCGACCCGAACGCTCACCGTGCACGACACCGGCGGCCTTGAGGATACGCAGATGCTGACTGACCAGCGGTTGCGTGACACCGAGCGCGTCGACCAATTCGTGCACACACCGCGGTGACTCGCGCAACTGCAGCACGATAGCAATCCGAACCGGCGCTGCCAGCGCCCGCAACAGCTCACCCGCGTCCTCCAGCACGGATCGCGCGGGTACCGGCGCCGGGCCGGGTGACCGATACGGATTGTGCGGCGGTGCCGCGGCGGTCTCGGCGGTCATGTCACCAACTCCTTAATGGAAAGCATTACCAGTTTGCGTATGCACAGGTGCGCATGTCAAACGGGCGCGCCGAACCGTGCGGTTGAAACCGCCACGGGGCCTGCCGATAGGCTGGGCACAATCGCAGCATCGACACAAAACTATCGTGTCGAGGCAATGCCGAAATCCGACTCGCAGTGGATGGAGAATTCTCGCGTGGCACCCAAGTCGAAGGTGGACACCGTTGCCAACCTCGCCAAGCGCCGGGGTCTGGTGTACCCGTGCGGTGAGATCTACGGAGGCACCAAGTCGGCATGGGACTACGGACCGCTGGGCGTCGAGCTCAAGGAGAACATCAAGAAGCAGTGGTGGCGCGCCATGGTCACCGCCCGCGAGGACGTCGTCGGTCTCGACTCCTCGGTGATCCTGCCCCGTCAGGTGTGGGTCGCCTCCGGTCACGTGGGCGTGTTCAACGACCCGCTGGTGGAGTGCCTGAACTGTCACCACCGCTTCCGGCAGGACCACCTGCAGGAGGCGTACGCGCTGAAGAACAAGATCGATGACCCGGACACGGTCTCGATGGAACTCATCGCGTGCCCCAACTGCGGCACCGTCGGCCGCTGGACCGAGCCGCGCGACTTCAACATGATGCTCAAGACCTACCTCGGCCCGATCGAGTCCGAGGAGGGTCTGCACTACCTGCGGCCGGAGACCGCCCAGGGCATCTTCGTGAACTTCGCCAACGTGATGACGACCGCGCGCAAGAAGCCGCCGTTCGGCATCGCGCAGATCGGCAAGAGCTTCCGCAACGAGATCACGCCGGGCAACTTCATCTTCCGCACCCGCGAGTTCGAGCAGATGGAGATGGAGTACTTCGTCAAGCCGGGCGAGGACGTGGAGTGGCACAAGTACTGGATCGAGACGCGGTTCTCCTGGTACACCGACCTCGGCATCACCGCGGAGAACCTGCGGCTGTTCGAGCACCCGAAGGACAAGCTCTCGCACTACTCGGCGGGCACCACCGACATCGAGTACCGCTTCGGCTTCCAGGGCAACGAGTGGGGTGAGCTGGAGGGCATCGCCAACCGCACCGACTTCGACCTGAAGACGCATTCCGAGCACTCCGGCACGGAGCTGAGCTTCTTCGACCAGACCACCAACGAGCGCTACGTCCCGTACGTCATCGAGCCCGCGGCGGGACTCACCCGCTCGCTGATGGCCTTCCTGGTGGACGCCTACGCCGAGGACGAGGCGCCCAACGCCAAGGGCGGGGTGGACACCCGCACGGTGCTGCGCCTGGATCGCCGTCTCGCGCCGGTGAAGGCGGCCGTGCTTCCGCTGTCGCGCAACGCCGATCTCACGCCGAAGGCAAAAGATCTGGCCGCGCAATTGCGCAAGAACTGGAACGTCGAGTTCGACGACGCGGGCGCGATCGGCCGCCGCTACCGCCGCCAGGACGAGATCGGCACGCCGTTCTGCATCACCGTCGACTTCGAGACGCTCGAGGACCAGGCGGTGACCATCCGTGAGCGCGACACGATGACCCAGGAGCGCATCGCGCTGGACAAGGTGGAGGGCTACCTGGCCCAGCACCTGATCGGCGCCTGAGTCCACCGCGGCGCCCCGTGGTCGTGATCGGCCACGGGGCGCTCGCGTTCAGCAGCTCTTCTTGCGGTTGATCATGCCGATCGTGGTGGGGATCAGCAGCGCGAGTCCCCAGGGCACCGCTACCCAGAACGGCCAGAAGTAGCCCGCACCGGTGGCCAGATAGATCGCCACGCACAGCGCGTTGACGAACACCCACGGCGTCCACATGATCGTGATCCACTGGGGGATACCTGTCGCGCGCGCCGGCTGCGATTCCCGTTGTGCGGGAAGGTCGGACAGCAACGGCGTCAGTTCGCCATAGGTCCTGGCGGCATACACCTGTTGCAGCCGTTCGTCGAATTCGGGCAGCGACAACCTGCCCTCGTTCATCGCTTGACGCAATCGATCGACGATCTTGTCCCGATCGGCGTCGGATGCCCGCACGTGGTCCTGACTCACGCTGTCAGCGTAGGTCACTCGGGCGGACTACCGTCCGTGCCGGATGGATTCAGCGGAACGTCCCAGAACGCCAGTTCGTGCCGCAGCCCCTCGCGGAACAGTTCTTCCGCGCGTGCCGGGTCGGCGCCGGATTCATCGATCATCTGCGCGCAGCGGCGGGTGAGGGCGGCGAAGCCCGGGTCGGCGTAGGTATCGACCCAGCGGCGGTAGCGCGGTTCGGCGGGCGGGCGCTGTGCCAGTCGCGCGCCCAGCGTGGAGTACCCCCACATGCACGGATAGAGGGCGGCCAGCCCCTCGCCGTAGGACGCGGCGGAGTCCAGGAGAAACGTCGTGTACGCCGCGCACGGCGCGCCTTTGGTGGCCCCGTCGAGATCCGCGCCGAATTCGGCGGCCAGCGAGCGGTGCAGCGACAGTTCCTCGTGGTAGGTGGCGTGCGCCAGGTCGACCAGGTCGCCCAGATGCGCCGGTGGAGCTTGCCATGCGAGGCGGGCGAACACCCGCACGTAGTCGAGCAGGAACAGGTAATCCTGCTCCAGCCAGGACCGGAAGACCGGTTCGGGGAGGGTGCCCTCGGCGATGCCCACCACGGTGGGATGGGTGAGCTGTTCCTCCACCGAGGGCAGGCCGAGGATCTCCAAACGCGCCGCGAGACTCATACCGGCAGTCTTCCGCATCCGTCCGCCCGGTCGGTTTGCACCCGTGCCGGTGGTGCCGCACCCTTGCGATGTGTTGTGGGATGAGGATTCTGTGGTTCGGGTGCTGGCGCCGTCGGAACAGCGGTTCGTGCGGCATGGCACCTATACGGGCCGGTCGGTGTCGGTGCGAGGAGCGCTCGACGTGACAGCGCTGCGGGCGGCATTCGCGACGCTGCGGCGCGGGTATCCGGTGATCGGCTGCAGAATCGCGGAAGACGCTGCCGGACAGGGCTATTTGCTCGCACCGGACGAGGCGGTGTCGCCCTCGGTTTCCGTGCGCGAGGGTGACGTGGCGGTGGTCGATATTCCCGGGGTGGATCCGGCGGTGCAACTGGCCTATCTGGATGTCGTCGGCTCGGGCGCGGACGAGTGGCGGGTGACGCTGTTCGCGCACCACAGCGTCGCCGACGCGGGCCACTGCGTCGAGCTGTTGTCGCGACTTTGGGACTTCTATACCGGCATCGTCGAACGGCAATCCATCGACGTTGTGCCACAGAGTGTTCCGCAATCACTGGAGTGGTATGCCGCGGCGCGCGGCATCGCGAGGATCGCGACGTCCGGCTTCGAGGACGTGACCGAGCCGCTTCCGCCGGAGGCGCGGGAGGTGCCGCCGGACAGCGCGCGGTCCGCGCCGAGCACGCTCGCCCGCCCGGTGCGCGTGCGGCTGAACCGCGAGGCCACCGCCCGGATCGTCGAGCTCGGACGCAGAACCGGCGTGACGGTGAACGGCCTGCTCACCGCCGCTTTGCTCCGCGCTTACGCACGGGAGACAGTCGGCGGCGCGGCACCTTTGGGCTGTCTGTACCCCGTGGACCTGCGTACCCGGCTGGAGCCGCCGGTCGCCGCGTCGGCGGGCACCAACATGGCCGGTCTGGCTTCCTTCGCCGCGGAGGTGGATCCCGCTGCCAACCCGCTGGACCTGGCACAGCGCGTTTCGGCCCGCCTGACGCGCGACCTGTCCGACGGCGTCGTGCAGCAGTCCGTGCTGCACTTCCCGGATTACTACGGCGCGACCAGGATTCACTCGTTGGCCGGGCACGTCGCGGTGACCAACACCGGTGTCGTCCCGGTGTTCCGCAAGCCCGCCGGTCTCGAGTTCACCGATTACGAGATCGTCTACATCTCGGCGCATCCCCGTCCGTCCGCGGGCGCGTCGGCCGCGGTCACCTTTCTCGCCTACACCTTCGCAGGGGAGCTGGCCGTCGGCGTGCTCGGCGGCGGCGCGCACGCCGAGGGCCTGCCCGAGGCGGTGCGGGCGGAGTTGACCGCCTTGGCGGCGGTCGGCGCCCGCTGATCCGGCGTGCCCGCCCGGTTCGGTCACTCCACATGACGAGTCCTGGTCTATGACCCACACGGCGTCGGGGTCGAGCCGTGGTCAGAATCTCCCGCCGCGGCCGATCCGCCGGGAGCCGGACGAACCACCGAACGAGCCGGGGCTCCAGCCGCCACCGGAGTGCCCGCCGCCGGCCGCCCCGCGCAGCAGTCCTTCGAGCAGGATGCCGCCGAGCACCGCCCCGGCCTGCGCGCCCCCGGAGGGCGCCTGCCGTGCTTCCCAGGCCCGCACGCTGGCCTGAGCCGCCCGCAGGGCGCGCCCGGCCAGATCCGCCGCCGCCTGCGCGTGCCGCAGTGCCTGGGCCGGATCGTTCGCGCCCAGCCGCAGCGCCTCGTCGAGGTTGCGCTGTGCTTCCGAGAGGCGGGTGCGCGCTTCGGCGTCGATGCCGCCGCGCCGAGTGGTGACGTAATCGGCGGCCGAACCGATCCTCGCCCGAGCGTCGCCGAGTGCGCCGTCGAGTCTGCGCCGCAGATCCTCGACGGCGAGTTTGCGGTCGGTGGCGGCGGCGAGGGCGCGGTCGAGATCGGCGTCGGCGGTGACCGCGTCGTGGAAGGCGCTCAGCGGATCGGTGTCCGCCGTGGACGTCGCCTTCCGCAGCGTCGACTCCGCCGCGGCGTGGGCGTGCGCCAGATCCGGCCCACCGTAGGCGGAGAGTTCGGCGGCGGAGGTGAGGTCGCGGCGCAGCTCGTCCAGCACACCCGGAAGGCTGTCGCGGGCCTGCTGGATGGCGCTCGACGCGTTGTCGACCGCGTCGAGCAGCGCGCGGGCCTGCCCGATCGCGGCTTCGGCGGAGCGAATGGCGGCCACCGCGCCGCCTTGCTCGCCGACCGGCTCGGCGAGCGCGGACCGGCCCGCGTCGATGTTGCGCTCCGCGAAAGCGATGCGCTCGCGCGCCATCCGTACGTTGTCCGCGATCGGCGCGAGGACACCCGCGGGATGGGTGGCGGCGAGCCGGTCGAATTCGGCTTCCGAACCGGGCGTCCGGGCGGTGACGTCGACGATGTCCCGGGTGAGTGCGTCCAGCCGGTCCGAGGCGTCGAGTAGCAGATCGCGCATGGCGTCGAATTCGGCGACCTGCGCGTCGAGTTCGCGGTCGGCGCGGCCCACCGTGCCGATCAGCTCGACCAGCAGCGAGCGCTGTTCGTCCGGTGTCTCCGGGATGGCGTCGTCGAGGCGCTGCCGGATCGCGAACGCCTCGGCGGCGGCGGCTTTCGCCCTGTCGAGTGCGGTGCGAAAGGGGGTGGTGGCGGTGTCGCCGAACTCGCCGGTGGCCAGTTCGAGTTCCTCACCGCTGGTGCGGATCGCGTTGTCGATCTCCACCAGCGCCTCCCGTGAGCGGGCGTGCAGCGCTTCCAACGGCAACGCGGCCAGCGCCGTCGTGTTCTCCGGATCCAGCTGCCTCGCGGCCGCCAACTCGGCCTCCGCCCGGTCGCGACGACGTTTGCGCGCGTACCAGAGGAGGCCGCCCGCCACCAGAACGACCAGCAGGGCGAGGACGAGCAGAGCGCGGACGCTCACCCCACCGCCGCGCACGGCCGCGTCCAGCCCGTCGGCCGTCGCGACGCCGGCGTCGGCCCACCGCCCGTCGCGCAAGGCGGGCTCGACCTCGCTGATCAGGATGCTGTCGAGTTCGGAATCGCTGACACCGCCGGGCAGTTCACCGCCCAGCCAGTACGCGCGGTCCTCGGTGGCGACCGCGAGCAGGAGGTCGCGCCCGCCGAACCCGGACATGGCGGCGGTGCGCTGCGCCCACTCCTGCGGGTCGAGCCCGTCGAAGCCGCGCACGTACGCCACCCACAATCGGATCTGCTGGTCGGCGTAGAGCTGGTCCACCGCCCCGCGGACCTGGCCGAGCTGCTCTTGGTCGAGTGCGCCGGCCGAGTCCTCCACATAGGTGTTCATCCGCGACGGCGGTTCCGCCGCGCTCTCCGGAGTGCCCAGCAGGGCGATCGCGGTCAGCAGGACGCTGGTCGCGAGCAAGCGAACGAGGCTGATCCGCGGCGGCAGTGACATGGCACGAATCTAGCTCGCTAGCATCGTTTCGTGATCACCATCGATCGCTCCTACAGCGGCCACGTGTCCCCGGATTCCAACCCGCAACAGCGCGATGTCTCCGGCGCCCGCATCGTCAAGATGTCCGTCGGCGGCATGGACAACAACTGCTACCTGGTGCAGTGCGCCGGCACCGGCGCCACCCTGCTCATCGACGCGGCCAACGAGGCGCCGCGCATCGCGGCACTCGTCGAACAGGAGGCACCGGGACAGGTCCAGCTGATCGTCACCACCCATCAGCACCGCGACCACTGGATGGCGCTGCGGGAGACCACCGCCGCCACCGGCGCTCCCACCGCGGCGCATCCGCTCGACGCCGACCCGCTGCCGGTCCGCCCCGACCGCCTGCTCGCCGAGGGCGACACCGTCACGATCGGCGATCTGGTTTTCGAGGTCATCCACCTGCGTGGCCACACACCGGGCTCGATCACCCTCGCGCTCACCGACGCGGCGGGACGCACCCACCTGTTCACCGGAGACTCGCTTTTTCCCGGCGGCGTCGGGCGCACCGCCTCCCCGGAGGACTTCACCTCCCTGTTCACCGACGTGTCGGCCAAACTCTTCGATCGCTATCCCGACGACACCGTCGTCTACCCCGGCCACGGCGACGACACCACCCTCGGCGCCGAGCGCTCCAGCCTTCCGGACTGGCGAGCCCGCGGCTGGTAACCGCCCCAGGCGGTTACCAGTCCAGGGGGCACGCCGCTCCTGGCAGACTTGGGGAGTGGATTTGCCAACGATGCGCACCCGGGCTCTTCCGGCTCCCGACGCTGCCCGGCCACACGGCTTCGGCGCCGGGTTGTTGCGCTGGACGCGGCGGCTGATCATCGGGTCGGTGGTGATGGGCGCGGTGCTGGTCGGCGGGACCGCTTTCCGCGTGTGGCAGGTCGCGCGCATCGATGACTACACGAAGGCCGACGCGATCGTCGTGCTCGGCGCGGCGCAGTACTCCGGCACCCCGTCCTCGGTGTTCGAAGCGCGACTGGACCAGGCGTACAAACTGTTCCGGGCCGGTGTCGCGCCACGCGTGATCACCGTGGGCGGCAAGCAGGAGGGCGATCTGTTCACCGAAGCCGCCTCGGGCAAGAACTACCTGCAGGCGCGCGGCGTGCCCGGCGACAAGATCCTCGCCGTCGAAACCGGGTCCGACACCCTGCGCAGCGTCGAAGCGGTGGCGACGGCGATGCGGGCGCGGGACATGTCGTCGGCGGTGCTGGTCAGCGATCCCTGGCACTCGCTGCGCACCCGCACCATGGCCAGGGACGAGGGTCTGTCGGCGTGGACCGCGCCGACCAGAACCGGTCCCGCCGTCTACACCCGCGAATCCCAGGCGCACGGCATCGCCAGGGAGACCGGCGCCCTGCTGTGGTACCAGCTGACCCACTTCGCGGCGGACTTCGCCTACACGGCGGGGCAGTGAGACCCTTGAGCGCACGGTACACCGAACACGACACCGAACGTCTCGTCGTCGAGCGCGCCAAGACCGCCGGGCTCGGCCCTCCGCGCGACGAGTTCGAGATCGGCCACCGGACCGAATTCGCGCGCGACCGGGCGCGTGTGCTGCACTCCGCGGCGCTGCGCAGGCTGGCCGACAAAACACAGGTCATGGGCCCGCGTGAGGCGGACACCCCGCGTACCCGGCTCACCCATTCGCTCGAGGTCGCCCAGATCGGCCGCAGCATCGCCGACGGACTCGGCTGCGATCCGGACCTGGTCGACCTCGCCGGTCTCGCCCATGACATCGGCCATCCGCCCTACGGCCACAATGGGGAGAAGGCCCTCGACACCTTCGCCGACGCGTTCGGCGGGTTCGAAGGCAATGCGCAGAATCTGCGCATCCTCACCCGCCTCGAACCGAAAGTGCTCGAGCTCGACGGCACCAGCGCCGGCCTCAACCTCACCCGTGCCGCACTCGACGCGGCGATCAAATACCCCTGGGGCCGAACCGGTTCCGGCACCAAGTTCGGCGCCTACGAGGTCGACACCGAGCGCCTGGAGTGGATCCGCAAGGGAGCGCCGGACCGGCGCCGCAGCCTGGAATGCCAGATCATGGACTGGTCCGACGACGTCGCCTACTCGGTGCACGACGTCGAGGACGGCGTCATCGCGGGCCGGATCGATCTGCGCGCGCTGGCCGACCCCGCCGAACAGGACGCGCTGGCGGCGCTCGGCCACTTCCAGCATTCGCTGGCCGCCGACGAATTGATCGCCGCCGCGCAACGGCTCTCGGAACTTCCGGTGGTCGCGGCGGTGACGGCATACGACGGCACGTTCACCGCCTCGGTCGCGCTCAAGCGCCTCACCAGCGAGCTCGTGGGCCGTTTCGCCACCGCGGCGATCATGGCGACGAGGGAGGTGGCCGGGCCGGAACCGGTATCCCGGTACGCCGCGGACCTGCAGGTCCCGCGCATCGTCGCCGCCGAGGTGGCGCTGCTGAAGACCGTGGCGTTGCGCTACGTCATGTCCGACCCGGCGCACCGGTTACGGCAGGCCGCGCAGCGCGAACGCATCCTCGCCGTGGCGGATCGATTGCTGGCCACCGCCCCGCGCAGCCTCGATCCGCTGTTGCTGCCGTTCTGGAACGCCGCGACCGACGACACCGCTCGCGTGCGCGTCGTCGTGGACCAGATCGCTTCCTACACCGAGAGTCGCCTGGAGCGGGTCGCGGTCGAATTGAACGTCTAGATCGGGCGGCGTCACGCCGACAGGCCGTCGCTGGTCTCCGCTCGGGCCATCTTGACCAGCGCCTCGTGCAATTCCTTGGCCGACGCACCCGCCCGCTCTCCGCGCAGGACCACCTCGGTGAAGCCGTCGACCAAGGCCCGGCCCGGATCCAGCAGGCCGAGACCACCCCCGCCGCCGCGCAGGGACTCGTTGATCAACGTCCGCAATGCTTCTTGCCGAGCCCGGAACCCACCCGCCACGTCCAATGCTCCCGCGAATTCGCGGACGACCGCCGTATACACCGGCCGCTCGGCGGGCCCACGCCTACGAAATATCCTTCGCGTTTCCACCGGCGCCGCGCGCGGCGGATTCAGGACGGCCCGGTCCAGGACGATCCAGATCGCGGACTCGGCAGACTGCTCCGCCGTCGGCGTGCGATCCGGCCTCGGACGAGATGCCGTGTCGTAGGTCAGTTCGACCCCATGGAGCGGCAGCGGATATTTCGTGAGCAGCTCATCGATGGTGGAAGCGATCTCACGGACCACCTGGACCTCGACCTCCGCCGTATCGAATCCAACGAGCTCCAAGCCGTGCCGCGCCGACAGCTCCCGGGCGATTCGAAGGGCCTCGGAAGCATCGGTGGCCTCGGTCCGCTCCGCGATTGCGGGGCGTGGTGTGGTGCTGCTCCGCTCGATGTGTGCGGGATCGTTTCTCCGGGCGGCCGCGGAGGCGTCGGTCCGTCGGGCAGGCGCGCTGCTCGAGCTGTCGGCGGGCTGCGAAGGTGCGGTATCTCTTCGGGGAACCGAGATGGATCTCTCCGGGCCGCTGATCGGCGGGACGGTCGCGCGAGGGTGCGGGGTACTCGCCTGTGGCGGCCGTGTCCCTTCCTGAGCGGCGTCGTCGATGATCGTCTGCTGCGTAGGTCCAGGCCGGTGCGCGGTGGCGGTGTCTTCGATCGGTGCGGGCCGGTCCGAGATGTCGGTTCGTCGGCTGAGTTCGGCCGGGTCAGTGGGGTGCGGGACGAGCGCGGAATCCGTTCGTCGGACGGGGTTGCGGCTGCCCGCGTTATCGGTTTGCGGGTGAGGTACGGAGTCCTGGCGTTGGACCGCGGAGGCGTCCGCCGATTCAGCGCTCGGTGGGGTGCCCTGTGCGTCACGCGCGGCGTCGATCCATGAGAAGCGCAGTGTGTCGAGCCAGGGGAGAGCGGCCGAGCCGGGACTGGTTTCGGTTCGTCGGCGCGATATGGGTTCGTCACTGGTGTCCGTGCGCTGGATGGGCGCGGAGCCTGTTCGCGGGTGGGCCGCCGTGTGGTCCGCCACGCTGGTCCGGCGGATATCGGCGGAGGAGTGCGCGAGATCGCTCTCCGGGACGGAGGCCGAACTCTCGGCAGGTACCGGGTCGTCTGCGCTCGTCGTCGGCTGCCTGTCGACGAGCGGGTCCGCATTCTCGATCGGCGGGCCGGGTGCGGCACCGATCATCGCAGTGGCTGTTGAACCATCCGGCAGATCGGTCCCGTCGGTCGACCGAGTGGGTGTGGGCTCGTCGATTCTTCGGAAACGCTCGGAGTTGCCCTCCATATCGGATGCCGGGACGGCGGTGGAGACGCGAGACGTATCGCTCTGCCGGATGGTCGACGGAGGGTGCGGAGTGCCGCTCGTCTCGACGTCTGTGACGTCTCCGGTGTCGATCGGGGAACGCTGCCCGCGGTTGCGCGGGACGGGTCCGGAATTCTCGGGCAAGTCGATCCGGCGAAGGAGATCCGCGTCTGCCGCCTGTGGTACGGGTGCGGGCGTGCTGTGCGGGGTGGACTCGGGCAGGTCGATTCGGCTGAGAGGGCCCGCGTCTGTCGGCTGGGATTCGGGGCGGGGTGCGGGCGCGCTGTCCGGGGTGGATGCGGAGTCAGGGGCAGTGGCGGTGTCTCGCTGCGGTGCTGATGTTCCAGCTGAATCCGTGTGCTGGACCGGGTGCGCGCCGCTGGTCTGCCGGATGGGTGCGTCCTGGTCTGTGGTCTCGGGCTGCCGCGTCGCCTCGGGCTGGGGTGCGCTGTCGATCTCGAGGGTGTCCAGGGAGTCGGTATGGGCCGCGTCGGCGTCAGCGAGATCGGTCTGTCGAATCGGCGTGGAGCCGCTCGGCGGGCCGGGCACGGGGTCCGCTGGGGTCGGTAGCGGCGCCGGGGTGTCTGCGATGTCGACGTGTCGGCGAGGCGTGAAATCGTCGGCGCTGTCTGTTCGCGGGGCCGAGTCGCGGTGCTGCGTAGTCCCGGTCGGGGGAAGGGGCTCGGAGCGGTGCGGGATGTCTATCTTCGGAACCGATGGCGGCTTCTGCACGGCAGCATCGATCCGGGGGCGCCGGGGCGGGCTGTCGGTCCTGTTCGTCTGGCGGAAGTCTTCCGTGCGGTTCTCGACCGGCGGGGCGGGTGGGGCGCCGGTCGGCTGGATCGATGTGGAGTCGCCAGGGAAATTCGTCCGGCGGAAGGACTCGGCGTCGGCCCGTTGGACGGCCGCGGAGCGGTCCGCGCGGCCCGGCCGCTGGATCAGCGCCGAATCGACGGTGATGGCCTGTGGGGCAGCGGGAGGGCTGGGCGCGTCTCCCCGGACGGATGCGGGGTCGTCAACGGCGTCGGTCCGACGAGATACGAGGTCGAATTCCGAGTATCGTGTCGCGGCCGGTGACCGTGAGGGCGCGGACGCCTCTGCCGCCGCCTCGCCGGGCGCTACCTGACCCGGTGCGCTCGGCACGGTAGGGCATGGTCGGACGACGCGCCTCGACCACGGGGTCGACGCCGAGGCCCTTCGGGCCCACGGGGTGGGCATCGCCTGGCGCTCGGGCGCGGCAGGTGCTCCGGGCGGCGCCTGAGCGGCCAGGGATTCCGCTGCCGCCGGGACAGGCACTTCGCCTGCACGATCGAGCCGGTCGCTGAACTGCGCCTCGGCGGACGCGATGGCTGCCTTCAATTCGCCGACCGTCCGGGAGGCGTCGGCGATCAGCCGTTCCAGGGTCGACACCATCGCGCGCAGTTCGCCCGGGTCGATCCGCGACGGCTGACTCACGATGTCTCCCGCTTGTCCTCATCAGGTCGTGCCGCGGTGCGCCGACATTCTGATCTCGCGTGACCGTAAAGCAAACTGTGGTCTGGTCATTGTCGCTCAGATCGGCCGGACCTCTCGGGATTGGGAAGATGGATGACCGGTCACCGGCCGCCGAACAGCTATCGAATCGCAACCTGCCCGCATCCTCGAGGCCCCGGTTCCCGCGCCGAAGAACCGGGCGGTCCACTTCCGCGCACCGCCCCGCCGGACCGACGCTGCCCACTGTCACGATGAATTGCATTGCACAGCAACGGTATTCATTTCAGCTTATTAGTGGCTACCATGGAGGGGTGCGGATCGGAGTAGGGCTCTCCACCGTGCCCGAAGCGCGGCAAGCGGGCCGAGAAGCCGCAGCGCGCGCCCGTGACCAGCTCGCGGGCGAAGCGCCGTCGCTCGCTGTGTTGCTCGCCTCCCGCGCACACACCGACGACGCCGTGGAGGTGCTGTACGGCGTCCATCGGACGGTCCGGGTGCCCGCGCTGGTCGGATGCGTGGCTCAGGCGATCGTGGCGGGTCGCCGCGAGATCGAGGACGAGCCCGCGGTAGCGGTGTGGCTGGCCTCCGGACTGCCCGCCGCCGAGACCTTCCAGTTGGACTTCCTCCGCACCGCGAGCGGCGGGCTCCTCGCCGGTTACCGCTTCGACAAGGCCGCACACGACCTTCACCTGCTGCTGCCCGATCCTTACTCGTTCCCGGCCGACCTCCTGCTGGAGTACGTGAACACGGATCTGCCCGGCACCGTCGTGATGGGCGGGCTGGTGAGCGGTGGGCGGGGCCCCGAAGGCAGCCGCCTGTTCCGAGACCACACCGTGGTGACGTCGGGTGCCGTCGGCGTGCGCCTTCCCGGTCTGCACAGCGTGCCGATCGTGTCCCAGGGCTGCCGGCCCATCGGCTATCCCTACACCGTCACCGGCGCGGACGGCACGGTGATCACCGGGCTCGGCGGTCTGTCCCCGATCGAGCGGTTGCGCGAGATCGTCGCCGTACTGCCACCCGACCAGCAGGAGCAACTCGCGCGCGGCCTGCAGATCGGATTCGTGGTCGACGAGCATCTGGCCGAGCCCGGGCAGGGGGACTTCCTGATCCGCGGCCTCTTGGGCGCCGATCCGTCCAGCGGGGCGATCGAGGTGGGCGACGTCGTGGAGGTCGGCACCACCGTCCAATTCCAGGTCCGCGACGCGATCGGCGCGGACCTGGACCTGCGGGCGGCCCTGGCGCGGGCGCGCACCGATCTTCCCGGGCGTCCGGCCGGTGCGCTGCTGTTCACCTGCAACGGACGCGGCCGCCGGATGTTCGGGGTCGCGGATCACGACGCCACGACGATCGAGGACCTGCTCGACGGCATCCCACTCGCGGGTTTCTTCGCCGCCGGCGAGATCGGGCCCATCGCGGGCCGCAACGCGTTGCACGGATTCACGGCGTCGATGGCGCTGTTCGTCGAATGAGCGTCGACCTGCGGGTCTACGCCGAGTTGAACGACTTCCTGCGGCCCGGCGACCGGTACACCGTGCTGCGGCGGCCCTACCGCCCGCACCAGACCGTCAAGGACGTCATCGAGGCCGCAGGCATCCCGCACACCGAGGTCGACCTGGTCCTGATCGACGGGCAATCGGTGCACTTCGACCATCACCCACGCCCCGGTGGGCGGATCACCGCGTATCCCGTCTTCGAGACGCTCGACATCGGCCGCGTGACCAGAGTTCGCCCGCACCCGTTGCGTGAACCCCGCTTCCTCGCGGATGTGAATCTCGGCGGCCTCGCCAAACTGATGCGGCTGATGGGCCTCGACGTGCACTGCCGGTGGGAGGCCGAGGACGCCGAACTCGCCGAGGCGTCGGCGGCCGAGCACCGGATCCTGCTCACCCGTGACCGCGGCCTGTTGAAGCGCCGCAACGTCACACACGGGATCTACATTCGATCGGATCGACCGGTCGACCAGGTCGTCGAGGTGATCCGCCGGCTGGATCTCGTCGCGCGCCTGGCTCCGTTCACCCGCTGCCTGCGCTGCGGCGGCGCCGTGACCGAGGTCGCCAAAGCCGAGGTCGACGATCGGCTGGAACCGCTCACCCGTCGCTACTACGACACCTTCCGGCAGTGCCGCGAGTGCGGCCGGATCTACTGGCAGGGCTCCCATCAGGCGCGACTGGCCGAGACCGTCGCGGCGATTCGCGCGGAACTGGATCGCTTCTGACCCTCTCGCGGGCGGTTGCGGCTCCACCACCTTCGCGATGAACCCATCGAAGGCCGGGCACCCACCTCGACCCGGGCCGCCGCTCGTCGGCAGGATCGACCGGAACTCGCTGTGCGGAGCCGCCCGGGCGCGTCGGCCACGCGTTCGCCTAGACTCACTGCCGTGGCCGGACGACTTCCTGATCGCGATATCGCGGCGATACGCGAACGCGTCCGGATCGAAGACGTGGTCGGGGAGTACGTCGCGCTCAAGCGTGCCGGAGCGGACTCCATGAAGGGCCTGTGCCCGTTCCACGACGAGAAGTCGCCGTCGTTCCACGTGCGACCCAATCACGGACTGTTCCACTGCTTCGGCTGCGGCGAGGGCGGCGACGTGTTCGCCTTCATGCAGAAGATCGAGCATGTCGGGTTCGTCGAGTCGGTCGAGCAGTTGGCCGACCGGGTCGGTTACCAGATCAACTACGAGGGCGGCGGCACCTCCGTGCAGCGCGACCGGGGCACCCGATCCCGGCTGGTCGCGGCGAACGCGGCCGCGCACGAGTTCTACGTCGCCCGGCTGCGCGAGCCGGATGCCGAAGCCGCGCGCAAATATCTCACCGAGCGCAATTTCGACGCCGCGGCCGCGCACACTTTCGGCTGCGGTTACGCCCCGGCCGGATGGGACACGCTCACCAAGCACCTGCTCCGCAAGGGGTTCGACTTCAAGGAGCTGGAGGCGGCCGGACTGTCCCGCCAGGGACAGCGCGGCCCGATCGACCGCTTCCACCGGCGGCTGCTGTGGCCGATCCGGAATCTGTCCGGCGATGTCATCGGCTTCGGCGCCCGCAAGCTGTTCGACGACGACACCATGCCCGGCAAGTACATCAACACGCCGGAAACGTTGCTGTACAAGAAGTCTCAGGTGCTGTTCGGCCTGGACCACGCCAAGCGCGAGATCGCCAAGGGCCACCAAGCGGTCGTGGTGGAGGGCTACACCGACGTCATGGCGATGCATCTGGCCGGTGTCAAGACCGCCGTCGCCTCGTGCGGTACGGCCTTCGGCGACGAGCATCTCGCCCTGTTGCGCCGTCTGATGATGGACGACAATTTCTGGCGCGGCGAGATCATCTACACCTTCGACGGCGACGCCGCGGGCCAGGCGGCGGCTCTGAAAGCCTTCGGAGGCGACCAGAAACTGGCCGGTCAGACCTACATCGCGATCGCGCCGGACGGGCAGGACCCGTGCGAACTGCGCCAGCACTCCGGCGACGCCGCCGTGCGCGACCTGGTTGCGCGCCGAACGCCACTGTACGAATTCGTGATTCGCGGCCTGCTCGCCGACCACAACTTGGACACCGCCGAGGGGCAGGTGGAGGCGCTGCGCCGTGCGGTGCCGGTGGTCGCTCAGATCAAGGACAACGCCCTGCGCAAGGCCTATGCCACCAAACTCGCGGGTTGGGTCGGCTGGGACGACATCCAGACCGTGGTGCGCCGCGTCGGTGAGGAAGCCAAGCGGCACCGCAACGGCGGCGGCCCCGCCGGTGTCGGGCGGGCGCCGGCGCCGCGCGAAGTGGTCGCCGAACACCCTGCGGCGCGGCCGAATCCGAACGATCCCACGCTCCTGCCGCAGCGCCAGGTGCTGGCCGCCGCGTTGCAGTACCCGGCGATGGCCGGAGCCGGTTTCGACGCGCTCGAGGCCGAAGCCTTCACCCATCCCGCCTACACCGTCCTTCGCGCCCTGATCGCCGAGGCGGGCGGTACGGCGCTCGGACTGGGCGGTGCCGAGTGGGTCAACGCCGTCGCGGACCGCACCGACGACCTGACCGTGCGCGCCCTGCTCTCGGAGCTGGCCAACGAGCCGTTACCGGTGAAAACGGAAGCCGACATCCCGCGCTTCGTCGCCGGTGTCCTGGCGCGTACCCAGGAGGCCTGGGTCGGCAGGCAGATCGCCGAGCTGAAGTCCAAGCTCCAGCGCGTCTCATCGACCGAACAGCCCGACGCCTACTTCGCCCTTTTCGGCGACCTCGTCGCCCTGGAGCAGTACCGCAAGAGCCTGCTCACCCAAGCGATGGGCAGTCACGGAGACTTCGCCACCGGGGCCTAGTGTCCAGTTCGCATCGGCGTATTCCTCGCACGGTGTTCAGGCACGTACGAGGTGGGCTTTGTGTGCGCCGGCGTCAGCGGCGGAGCTGGTCGTGCGGCACCAGAACCGTGGTCCGCTCGTCCAGTGGCTCCATCGGCTCGAGGCGGGGGCGGGTGCTGAGCTTGTCCGACAGTTTCTGCCTGCCGACGAGCACGAGTTTGCGAGTCACCGGGCTCTCGGTCAGCGCGCGGGTCGCGGCGCTGATCTGTTCGTAGCGAGCCCGTCCGGCCTTGCTGCCGAGTACATACCCGGCCGCCACGCCGATGATCAACCGCAGCATCTCGATGTGCTCCTCCCAGTTGCCAGTTCGCCGCCCCCATCCTGCCCGACGCCCCACGCGCCTGTCGATCCGGACACCCGATAGCTCCGCACCCCGCCCACCCGGACAAGTCGCAGGTAGCGACACGATTTGGGCTCCCGCCCAGCGATACGCTAGAGTTTCTCCTCGGCCCGCCCGATACCAACCGGACGAGCCAAGGGCAATCCCCTATAGCTCAATTGGCAGAGCAGCCGACTGTTAATCGGCAGGTTTCTGGTTCGAGTCCAGATGGGGGAGCAGAAACAGCAGGTCAAGCCCGCTAATCGGGCTTGACCTGCTTCTTTTCTCGGTATGTAACCAGGAATACACCAAAGTTTCCGGGCCGACCTTCCAATCGATTGAACGGCCTGGCGGTCGTCCGTCGCAGGTTCGTTCCCTCGGCGGGACACATCAAAGACGGGAACGGGGACGACCTGCGGTTCTTGCGCGGTCAGTTGACGATCGAAGCCGACTACAAGTTCACCTCCACTGGTATTGCGGATCGTGGATCTCGGGGTCGGTCACGGATAGTTCGGAACCTCGGACCGGGCCCAGACCTTGAGCGTCGCGACAAACCCTTCGGGTGAAGTGCTGGGACTATTGCGCGCGAGCTACGACGCGAGCTGAGTCGAATCGACCGGCGGAGCCGGTTCGCGGGCCGTGCGGCAGTGGGTCCGTTCGAGGTGTGAACGCCAAGACGAAGCTGGTCAGGCGGCAGATGCGCACGGGTGCCCAGATGTCCGATGCTGGTGACAGGGCCGGGAATCGGTTCGCTGTGCGTGTGAGTCGGTGATCGGTGAAGGCGATGCCTGGTCGATACTCGATCTTGTCTCGGTTAGAAGGCTGCGAGCGCCAGGTCGGCAAGTGCGGAACAGGATTGCAACACCTCGAGGTAACCTACGGATCACGGGTTCGCCAGCAATTTGTACGCTGTTTCATGGTCGAACGGCGCAGTTTCGCTGAGGAGTATGAGAGGAGTCCTGCAGTGGGCGTTGTTGTGTATGGATAGCGGACTCGCCGTGTCAGTCGCCGGAAGATCTATCCAATAGTCCGATAATTCTTTCGAAATCACGTACTGAACGTCGGCAGAACTCCAGATCCGTCTTAACCAAGAGGTCCGCAGCTTGTGCTTCGGTTGCCAGCTTATGGCTGTCTTTCTCGGCCATTACGCGCAAAGGTACGAGTACCCAGTTCCGTCGGGTAGTGTCGAACAACCAGTCGATCTCCCGATTATCGGCGACCACGGCCTCGTGTAAGAGTTCGGCAAGACGAACCGGCCGGGGTTCGGGAAAGCGCCACACAACAAGTGGTGGAGCGGGAGCGCCATCATCGCCGAGGCCGCCGGCATGGCGGTACCACTCCAGTTCTCCGTACCGCTTCAATCGAGTGATGAAGTCAGCAGAATTCATTATCCTACCTTCTGGATCGTCGCGCCGGGATTGTCTCCCATAATAGTCTTCCGCCATTGCTCGATGGGGATGGGATCAGGGCTGTGTCTCGGATCGTAGACATATTTTCCGTCGGTATAGACCTCGTGGTATAGGAATTGTTCACGTTGTCCATACTCTTCGACAGTTACCTCTTGCCCGGGAGCGGGGTCCACCCGGAGTATCTCTCCTGCTCCAGCGGCAACCTTCTTCAAGTGTTCTGCGATCTCGGAACAGTCTTCGCCTGGATGGATGCCCTCTCGCAGCATTCTTGCCATCTCGTCGGTGACCGCGCCCGAAGGAGCGCTGGAGGTATCACCCTCGCTGGCGAGGTTTCCGTCGTCATCGATGTACACCTTCATGGCGATGATGGCGCCGAGTTTGACGGCGATATCGGTGAGGCTGGGGACTTTGTCGAACGCTGTGACCACGAAGGCGGCCGTACCTGTTGCCGCGGCTGCGGCGCCGATGATCCTGATGAGTTTGCTGATGTCGTAGGTGCTTTTGAGCACTCGGGCGGTGTTGCCGGCGATCGCCAGAACGCCGACGCCCGCGGCGACGTTGCTGAGAGCGGCGGTGATCCAGGAGGCCGCGACACCGATGACGACTGTCGCCCCGGCCGCTATCAGGGCGTTGGTGACCGCTTCCTTGAATTTATCGCGGACATCGGCGGTAGCTTCGCTGTACTCGCCGACGGGCGCGGCGAGATTGACGGATGCGGCGGCGAGTTGAGTGGCTCCGCCGTTCAAAGTGGTGAGGTGTCCGAGTAGGGCTTCAAGGCCCTTCTTGTCCTGGATGTCATCGAAAAGTCCGCTGATTGCGGTGATCCGGGCAGGGGCGCCAGTGATGGTGGGGTGTTCGGCGAAGGTCTTCCAGGTGGATGCGGCCTTGGCGAGCTTGTCCTTGTTGCCGTTGGGTAGCTTGCTGCCGAATTCGTCCTGGATCTTGCCGATTAGGGCGTCGTAGAAGCCGGGGATGCTGCCGTTGCCCTCGGTAACCCCGTCGCCGTTGCTTCCTACTGCGGTCGGGATCGACACCTTGTGTTCCGACATCGCCGTGGCGGTGGGGCGATCGGGCATCGGATTGGACTTGTTGGCCAGTGCCCAGTTGTATCCGGCGGCGTAGAGCATGTTGCCGAAGTTGGTGAGTGCGTCGGCCAGGTTCGTGCAGGTCTGCATCGTTTCCTGGGCGGCGCGGTCGTAGGCTTTGCCCCATTGTTCACAGCCTGGCGCGTCTCCGGCCATGCCCGCGCATTCGCCTTTGACCGCATCGTGGACTGGCTTGTCGGCGGTACGGAGGTCGGTCGCGAGGCTGTGGCACTTCTTGGCGGCGTCGTAGTAGGTCTGCCAGTCGATGACCAGTATGCCCATGGTGGGCTACCCCCCGTGGAACATCTTGTAATTGGTATCGACGGCACGGGTGTAGCGCGTGTGTGCATCCTTCGCTGCATCGCTCATATCCCTGACGCCTTCGACGAATCCGCGTGCGCCGGTGACCCATTTAGTGTGTGCCTCGGCATACGCCCGAGCGGCGATGCTTTCCCAGCCAGTGCCGGTCAAAGTGGCGACCCGGTCATCGATTTCATCGAGATGTTCGCCGATGAAGCCGGCGAGCCCTGACAGGCGGGCGACAATCTCCTCGAGGTGGTCGAGATCGACCGAAAAGCGTGAGTTCATGGCAGATCCAAGCTCGATGTGTTCAAGGACGCGGCGTTGCTCTCATCACGTGCCCGATAGGTATCGGCGGTGACGCCGAGCTTCTCCGCCATACCCGTCAGGGCGTTCATGATCTGGGAGCCACCATCACGGACGTCGGTCCAGCCAGCGGAGAACTCGTTGGCCGCATCCCCGGTCCAGCTGCCATCGGTAAGCGAGGCGACCTCCTTCGAGGCGGAATCCAACGCAGCACGCAGCGCCTCTGCCAACTCGTAGGCGTACTTGCCGAGTTCCCATACCTTGTCGGGTACCACAGAGAGAATCGGGCCAGAGGTTGGCGTCCCCCCATCACTCATGACGCGAATCCTAGCCGGTTCCTATCGGGGCCCGAATGATGCGTCCGGATCTACTGACTCGGCCAAGCGGCCACGGAAGAACCGGTAGGCCGCACCGATGTTGTCGCCGCCGGCGGTTGGCAAAGCGTCGATCACCGCAGCATTGGCGTCTCGATCTGCCTGAGTAGGAGGAAGCTTCAGGCGATGCGGATCGTTCTCGTACTGATTGATCAACAGCTGGTTATGAATTCGATCGGTGTCGCGGCGCGTACTGCTGTCGAGTTCGCGCAGGTGATCACGGATAGCAGCCAGCAGCAACGTCAATGTTGTCAGACGCTGCTGTCCGTCGACGACGAGGTACCGCATGATGGAGCCTGCGACACTGCCTGGCACTGGTGCCAATACCACCGAACCGAAATTGCTGACCTGGCACCGATTCGACATTGCCGCCCTGGTCGCGCCCGTTGCGGGCAACGTGGAATGGAAATGAGTTCGCTATCTACCGAAGGCTGGACCGGATCGCCCGGGGCGAGGCGACGGCGACGCTCGAATCGGGGGACAGCGCCGCTGTTTGCGGTGCAGATTCTGTCTGCGGCACTGCATGATCCGGATGTCGCATGGGTGACCGACCGTGCGCTGGTGTTGCTGGACAGCCCTGACTCCGACATGCGTGCAGCTGCGGCCACCCCCCTCGGGCATCTCGCCCGGATCCATCGGGCAATCGACGGAGAACGTGTCGTTCCGGTATTGAGCCAATCGTCGAACGAGCCCGAGATCGCCGGACGAGTCGAGGATGCTCTGGACGACATCGCGGTCTTCGCCCGTACGTCGGCGTAGGACGGCTGCGACCCACGAAACCAATGGTTCGCAGACAGTGACCAGGCTCACGATTTGGTTTCGGCACCTGGCGGGAGCGGCTGCTGAACAGCGGTTTCTGGTAGGCGTGTGAGGTGGGTCGGCCGGAAAATCGGGTGATTTCTGTCGGTGCCGACCGGAATACTGACCCGCGCCCGATGAGTTCGAGCAATCGACGCCGTCTCTACAGCTGTGGCGCCGGGACCCGATCCGGTGACTCGGCGCAGGGCCACATGTTCTTGTCAACGACCCATTGCCCCGGAGGTATCCGATGTCCGCCGAATTATCCGCTCCCGCCTCGGGAGGACGGACACCGACCGTCATCCGGGTGCTGGTACTCGCGACTTTCGTGGTGATCCTGAACGAGACCATCATGATCAACGCGATCCCGCGGTTGATGGAAGACCTCGCGATCACCGACCGGGCGGCGCAGTGGGTGTCGACGGCGTTCATGCTGACGATGGCAGCGGTGATCCCGGCCACCGGCTGGTTCCTGCAGCGGGTGTCGACCCGGCACGCCTACGCCGCGGCGATGGGCGTCTTCCTGGCCGGTACGGCGCTGTCAGCGGTCGCGCCGTCGTTCGCGGTGCTGCTCCTCGGCCGGGTCGTTCAGGCCTTCGGCACCGCGGTGATGATGCCGCTGCTGATGACCACACTGATGACGGTGGTGCCGGAGCGAGACCGCGGCAGGGTGATGGGCAATGTCACCCTGGCTATTTCGGTGGCTCCCGCGATGGGTCCGGTGATCTCCGGAGCGGTGCTGCAGATCGGTTCGTGGCGTTGGCTTTTCGTGCTGGTGCTGCCGATCGCGGGCGTCATCGCGTGGCTGGGTCTGCGTCAGCTGCAGAACGTCGGTGAACCGCAAGCAGGGCAGATCGACGTGTCCAGCGTGGCGCTGGCGGCGCTCGGGTTCGGCGGGCTGGTGTTCGGGCTCAGCCGATTCGAGAGCGGCAACCTCACCAGCCCGGCGCTGTTCGTCGCCGCCGGCTCGGCGCTGATCGCCGCGTTCGTGTGGCGTCAGTTGCGCCTGCAGCGCACCGGCACGCCGTTGTTGGATCTGCGGGTCCTGTTGTCCGGCACCTACGCCAAGGCGCTGATCCTGATGTCGGTGGCGTTCATGGCGATGCTCGGATCGATGATCCTGCTGCCGTTGTACCTGCAGAACCTGCGTGGCCTGAGCCCCTTGGCCACCGGCTTGCTGGTGATGCCGGGCGGGTTGGCGATGGGCCTGCTCGGACCGACGGTCGGCCGCCTGTTCGACCGGTTCGGCGGCCGCTTGCTGGTGATCCCGGGTTCGATCGGCATCGCCGCCTCGCTGGCCGGATTCACCCAGATCTCGATGACCATGCCGTACTGGCAGCTGCTGGCCTTGCACATCCTGCTGATGGTGTCGCTGGCGGCGGCTTTCACTCCGGTGTTCACGCTCGGTCTCGGTGCGCTGCCGCAGCATCTGTACTCGCACGGCAGCTCCATGCTCGGCACCTTGCAGCAGGTCGCCGCGGCGTTCGGTACCGCCCTGGTGGTGACGGTGATGTCGGCGCACGCCACCACCCGCGCCGCGGAAGGCGCGGACCTCGTCACCGCCCATCTCGACGGCATGCGCCTGGCTTTCCTCGTCTCGGCGGCTCTTGCGCTGCTCGTGATCGTCATGGCCGTGTTGTTGCCGGGCCGGGCGTCCGCCCCCGCGGAAGCCGAGGAGTTCGAGACCGCGACTCCCGAACTCGCCAAGCACTGAGCGAATTCGGCACGGCGAAGCCCCCTGGCAGATCGACTCCCGGGGGGGCTTCGTCGTATGGCGACCGGCAACGACTACGCGTCGGCCCGTCGAATACCGCTGATCAATCGTTGATGATCGTGACTATCCGATAGCCGATGATCAGCGCGGTCAGGACCGCGGGGATCGCGGCCACGCTGGGCGTGACGATCGCGCGCGCGAAATCGCGAGCCGGACGGCTGGATACGGGAGTCATGTCGAACGGAAGCAGTCCGGTCGCTGCGGGCTCTCGTAGCTGCTGTGCGACGGAGGCGAAAAGCTGGCGGTAGCGGCGTTCCAGGCTCAGGTAGTACCCGTCGAGTCCCCAAAAGATCCATGTCGGCGCCAAAGCCAGCAATATCAGGCCCGACCCTTGCCGAGTCTGCGCGGTGAGAAGCGCGAAGATCACCGAAACCAGAGTCACCGACCATCCGCGTACCGTGAACGACTGCTGACTCAACCGCGCGATGATGGACTGCAACATCTCGAGGTGCTTGACTCGATGATCCGTATCCATTCCGTCCCCAATTCTCGTCCGGCAGACAGTGATTCGGCGTATTCCGGTCCGAGTTGTCAGGGTACGGCAGAAGTAGCGGGATGCCCGCGACAGGCAGATCACGGCGTCGGCGCATCGGCTGTGTGGGCGTTGTCCGCCGATGAATTCGCCTACCGCGAAGATCCGTGAGCGGTACACTCGCAGCAACAAGGGGGTGTGGTAGCCGGGTCGGCTCCGGCTCGAAGGGGCAGTTGCAGGTTCGTCGGAGTATCTCGTCGTGGACGGGATTCGCCGGCAGGCAACGGATCCGAGGTAATAATGGCAAGTGCTGAATTCGGTCCAGAGCTGCGCAGACGCCGAGTCGAGCAGGGACTGACCCTGGGGAAGCTCGCCGAACGCGTGCACTACAGCACGAGCCACTTGAGCAGAATCGAGAACGGGCACAAGTCGCCCTCCGCGGCGCTGGCGCGCATCTGTGACACGGTCTTGTCCGCTGGAGGCGATCTGCTGATGCTCGCGCCGCCGGAAGCGCAACCGGATGGCGATCCTGAGATCGACGACAACCTCTACTCGGATGCCGAGTGGATCGTCCGATTGCATGTGGATGGTTCCGGTGCGTTCCATCTCGGGGAGTCGCACGCGCCGCCGGTGACCGCGTTTCCCCCGGTGGTCACCGGCTCCGCTGCCGTATTGTCCGGCTTACGCGCGCTGTTCGAGCAAACGAAACAACTCGGCCGGACCAGTAGTCCGAGCATCGTCATGCCGATGGTCGTCACGCAGACACACGCCGCGGTCACCTCCGCGCGGCAGAGCACCGGCGAACTACGTCAGCGACTTCTGCTGCACGCCGCGCGTACCGCGGAGTTCGCCGGATGGATGGCGCAAGAGTGCGGTGACGAGCGCGGCGCCTTGTGGTGGACCGATCAGGCGGTCCTGCACGCCTCTGCCGTCAGTGACGAACACATGACCAGCTACGCGCTCGTCCGCCGAGCAGTGCTGAGCCTGTATCGCGGCGATTCCTCCGCGACGACCGGCCTCACCGAACAAGTGCTCGCCGACCACGCTGTCCATCCTCGGATCCGCTGGCTCGCCGCGCTGGGCGCCGCGCAGGGGTACGCCATCGGCTTGGACGATACGAGTTCGATGCGCGCGCTGGACAAGGCCGCGAGCCTGTACGACGCGGCACACCGCACCGGAAACGAGCTGGGCCCTGCAGCGCTTCATGAACGGCCTGTGCTCATCGAGGCCTGGTGTCACTACGACCTCGGCAACCTCGGGGAAGCCGCCGTCCTGTTCGACCGAGCGCTGTCGCGGAACCCCGAGCAGTCCGACCGTGACCGTGCTCGGTTCGGGACTCGCCGGGCATTGGTGTATGCCGCGCTCGGTGAGCTGGAACGAGCGTGTGAACTGATCGAGCCGTTGCTCGACATCATCACCGCGGTCGACTCGACGACCATCCGCGCCGATCTTCGCGAGTTCGCTCGCACCATAGGCCGTTACCGCGGGCACTCCGCGCTGCACGACATTCGACCGGCTCTCATGTCCGCCCTGTCGAGGCGTTGAACGACGGGTTGTCCGTTGCCGTTCGGAGCGGCAACGGGCAACCACTGTTGCCGGTCGGCTGCCCACTGGATGCTGGAGGACGAGCCGTAATTCGCGGCTGGAGGTGTCGAGAGAGTAGCTGCCACATGCCGTTCGGATTCTGGGCCACCGGCACAGGCGGTATCGCGCAGTGCGGGACTCTCTCCGGACCGGGCTCCGCGGGGGCGACCATGGACGACAGCCGCTTCGATGCGTTGCGGCAACGATGGAAGGAATACGCCGACCTACACTGAACATTCACCCGTGGCTCGGCGTGAGTTCGCCGAGCACATGTGGCACCGGTCGGCTGGGGAAGTCGACCATGATAGGGAAATAAACCAACCAGAATTCTTCGCGGCGGGGTCGTTGGCTGCGCACGGTCGGGTATATGACCGAACGTTTGCTGTTCCGGTCGCTCAGGGCGTGGTTCGCGTGCAGACTGATATTTGAAAAACCGTGATGTTTCGGTCGAGGACGAGATTTGTGACCGCGAGACATCCGGAAGGATGTTACTCGAGGGGTGCAACGAACTGGTTGGTTTAATTCTTCATCTCCTCCATCCCGCATCATAAATTCTCAACCGCGCCGTGTTGCGCTGATAAACCGTCCTCGAGGAGTGCCCAGTTGACGGATATATTCTTGAACTACCGCATCGTTGACAGCGTCTACGCCGTCAACGAGATATCGAAGCAGATGGCCCACCATCTCGGCAGGGCGCGCGTCTTTCGAGACGAGGACTCTCTGGCCTTGGGCGTGTTGTACGCCCGCCGAATCCGCCGAGCGCTCGAGGAGTGCGACACGATGGTGTCGGTGATCGGCCCGCATTGGCTCGAGGCGCGCGACGCGCGGGGAAGCCGTCGGATCGACAATCCTCGCGACTGGGTGCGGCTGGAGCTGCGCACCGCGTTCGAGCGCGGCATCCGTGTCGTCCCCGTTCCGCTGGACGACACGCCGCTGCCGAGCCCGGAGCAGCTTCCGGATGACATCCGCGCCTTATCCGGTTCGCAATACTGGCGCATTCGCTACCGAACGTTAGAAGAAGACGTCCGCGGTCTACTCGGGCAACTCGCGCCGCAGGCCGAGAGCCGGCCTGCCGATCGGGATCGGGCGGCCACGCCGGGTACACAGAACAATCAGGTCAACTTCGCCGGTGAAGGCGGCATCGTGAACGCCAATCAGAACGGGACGCAGCACATCGGACTGGACGGCCCCGGCAGGAGATGAAAATGCACCCTTCGCCGGGATCGAATAACAATCCCAATGCGAACAATCAAGTCAACATGGCCGGCAACGGCGGCAGCATCTTCGCCAACAATGGTGGCCGGCAGCGGATAAGCATCAACCACGGTCCACGGCGCCGCCTCTGGACCTGGTATGTGCTGGCGGGGTTGCTGCTCCTCGACATCGCGTACTTCTGCTACGGCCAGTCCGCCTATACGGGCACCTCCGGGAACTCCGGCGATCTATCGCGTGCGTTGATCTTCTTCACGCTGTTCGTCGCGACCGTCGCCCTATTGCGGATCTGTCTACGCGACCTGTTCGGTCGGCGATAGCCCGCGACGCCGACCGACCTGGTCACGGCGCTCTGTCGTCGTCCGATCGCCGGGTGCGTCCAGGTCGCGAATTCTTCGCTGTTGTCCACCGGTTCATCCTCGCGAAACCCGTATCGACTGGTCTCACCGCAAGCCCGAGTGAGGAACTGTGGAATACGCGCCGAACCCCGGTGGGATCGGCAGCGCGCCTTCGAGTAGTTCGAGAATGCTGAAGTCTTGTAAAGGAATAGGTAATGAGTGTCGCGTTCGACCATAGGAACGACCCCGTGCCCGCCGCGCTGGGATCGCGGGAGCGTCCGGCGTTGAGCAGCCGGGAGATCGAGGTGCTGCTGGCGTGGATCGCTTCGGACTCCAAGGTGGAAGTCAGTCGGCGCCTGTATATCTCGTTGGGGACGGTCAATACTCATTTGGCTCGGATCAGGGATAAGTACGCCGCGGTCGGCCGGCCCGCGCCGACGAAGGCCGCCCTTGTTGCCCGCGCGTTGCAGGATGCGCTGATCGATATCGAAGACCTATGACTGCCCGCCGATCGGGCGCAGGTCCGCATCGGGTACGGCGTCTGCGGATACCGCGAGTGGCAGGGGTCACAGGATGATTGATGGCCTCGGGGACGGGTATGCGGCGGGTGTCAGCCGACTAATCAATTGGGAGGTATGTGATGCCGGAGCATCAGAGCGGACCCCGGGAAGCTGTCGAGGGTGTCGTCGAGGACATCAAGGGGAAGGCGAAGGAAGCCGCTGGCGTCGTCACCGGTGACGAGAACCTGAAGAAAGAGGGTCGCGCCCAGCAGGACAAGGCCGAATCCCAGCGGGACGCGGCGCAGAAGGAAGCCGAGGCCGAAAAGGCCCGTGCTGACGCTGATCTCGACGAGGCGCGTCAGAACGCGTACGAGAGCGGCAAGGACATCTAGCTCCCGGCGCGAGATCCGATGTGGCGGTGCGGCGGAGCGATCCGTTCCCGGTCGGCGGTGAATTGCCGCCGCCGGGGCCGCCCTCAGCAGTTACTCGGTGCGGGCACGCCGTGCAGGCGCGCGTCCAGCCAATCGAGCGCGGACGGGATTCCGAGGACAGCGGCGGACAAATGGTCCGGGCTGAGGAATTTCTCGTATTGCACCCGCGCGCCCGCCTGGCAATACCGCCGGAGCGTGGCATCGACCGACTCCACCGGAATCAGCGCGTCGTTCTCGGCGCGCCATTGGTAGAGCGGGACGGACGGAATGCCCTCGTAGAGTTCCAGACTGTTCTCCTCGAGCACCTCCCGGGCGCGCGGGTCGTCGGCCAGTGAATTCGAGGCCGCGACGTCCACGATGCCGCGCCCGGCGCCCTCCAGGAGGATCTCGTTCGTGCAACTGTCGGCGATCCTGTTGCGGACCGCCAACCCGACCGAGTTCAGTTGTTCGCTCACCGGCAGCCGTGCCGGGTATTCCCGCTCCAGTCCGAGGGCCGCCGCGAAGGCGAGGCCGAACGCCGCGTGCGGCGCGTAGCCGAGGCCTTCGATCATCTTGACCAGATTCATCGGCACCCCGCCCGCGGCGACTGCGGTGAGCGGCAGTTCCGGCGCGTAGGTCGGCGCGAGCGCGGCCGCCCACGAGCTCGCCATGCCTCCGCCGGAATAGCCGAGCAGGGCGATCGGGCTGTCCGTCAGTCCCAGTTCCGCGACCCGCCGCGCGGCGCGCAGACCGTCCAGGGTGATCATGCCGCCGAGTTTCGCGGCGCCGTAGGCACTGGTGGGGCCGAGATGATCGGGGAGAGCGACCGACCAGCCGCGCAGCAGCAGGGCGTTGAGCGCGGGTGCTTCGCGCACCGCCAGGTTGGGATCGCTGGTGTAGAGCACGCGGGATACCGCGCACCGGGTGCCGAGCGCGTTGATGATGTGCTGGTAGGACAGCAGCGGCCTACCGGGGATGGGGTCGGGCGGAGTCAGCACGGTGGTGGTGGCCGCGATCGGGTCGCCGACGGAACTGGTCGAGCGGAATTTGATCATCGTGACCGTCGAGCCGGGGAACATAGGCAGGGTGGGCATCGGCCGTACGGCGAGGACGTCGCCCGGTGCGGCGCGACCCAGGTCTGCCGGGGTGGCGTAGAACGGATCCGGATCGGGTGCGGGATAGATCGGCTGCGCTGCGGCTTGTGGTGTGATCACGCAGAGCGCGGCCGCGGCGGTGGCGATGACCAATCGAAGCATGGTTTTCGGCGACTCCCATTCATCACGACGTGCTATTCCGTAACGCTGGTGTGCTGAAGGCGAATGCCTCCGGCCGCCGGTCGCTTTGACCGATGCCCGGACCTGCACACTGTAGGGGACGATCGGAAAGAGCCGAGGTAGCCGCGCCGCTCGGCAACGGCGGAGCGCACGGCCCGGCGGTCGGCTACGGTGGCCCGGTGCTTCTGCTGGTCGGTGTGGTCCTGCTCGGTGTGTTCGCGGTGCGATTCGGCAGGGACCGCAGGCGGCTGGGGCACGGCGTATTCCTCCTCCTCGGGGCGGGGTTCGTCGGCGCGTGGGCGGTGGGCTGGATCGCCCATGGAGATCTGCCGGTGGTGCTCGCACCGCTGTTGGTGCTTCTGTCGCCGTTGCTGGTCTTGGTGCTCGCCGGGTTGTCGATCGTTAACGGCGCGCAACTGGTGCGCCGCGAGGGGTGGCGGCTTCCGAACCTGCTGCCGCTCGGGCTCGGCATCGGGCTGCTGGTGCCGTATGTGGTGCTGGCACTCGCGCTTCTGACCGAAAATCACTGGCTCGTAGTGCTTCTGGCCTCGCTGACGATGGCGATCAGCTACGTGGGGTTCCTGTTCGCGGCATTCCTGTTGTATTCGCTCTGCTACGGCATGTTGCCCTACCGTCCCGAGATGGACGCGATCGTGGTGCATGGCGCCGGGCTGGTAGACGGCGAGGTGCCGCCGCTGCTGGCCGCGCGCCTGGATCGCGCGATCGAGGTCTACCGCGGCGAAGCCGATGCGGGACGTGCCCCGCTGCTGATCGCCAGTGGCGGGAGAGGTTCCGATGAGGAGGTCTCCGAGGCGTCGGCGATGGCGGACTACCTGATCCGTCGCGGGGTGCCCGAAGACCACGTGGTGCTGGAGGATCGCTCGGCAACCACCGAGGAGAATCTGCTCTTCACCAAGCGGCTGCTCGGCGAGCGCGGCCCCACCACGCGCATGGTGCTGGTGACGAGCAATTTCCATGTGCTGCGCACAGCGATCCTGGCGCGCCGCCTCCGCCTCGATGCCGAGGTGACGGGCGCCAGGACCGCCTTCTACTACCTGCCGAGCGCCTTCCTGCGCGAATTCGCCGCGCTGCTGGTGGCCTACAAGTGGAGCAATATGATCGCGGGCCTCGCGTCGGTGTCCCTGCCACCGCTCGTGCTGCTGGCCATCGGCGGATGACTCAGCCGAAGCTCTTGTGCGGGACGCCCACGGTCAGGCCACCGTCGATGACGAACTCGGCGCCGGTGGAGTACGACGACTCGTCGCTGGCCAGGAACGTCACCAGCGCGGAGACCTCGGCCGGGTCGGCGGCGCGGCCGAGCGGGATCTGCAGGAAATCCTCCGGGATGTTCTCCGTCATCGGAGTGCGGATCAGGCCGGGATGCACGGAATTCACCCGGATCTTGTACTGCGCCAGCTCGAGCGCGGTGGACTTGGTGAGCCCGCGCACGGCGAATTTGGTGGCCGTGTAACCGTGCAGGCCCGGGCTGCCACGCATGCCTTCGACGGAGGAGATGTTGATGATCGAGCCGCCGCCCGCCTCGATCATCGCGGGCGTGGCGGCCTGCATGCCCAGGAACGTGCCGGTGAGGTTGATGTCGATGATCCGCTGCCATTCGGCCAGCTCGAACGCGACGAGCAGGTTGCCGTTCGCGATGCCCGCGTTGTTCACCAGGACGCTCAGCGACCCGAACCGCTGTACCGCCTCGTCGACGGCCTTGCGCCAGTCGTCCGGCTCGCGCACGTCGAGGTGGACGTAGGCGGCGTTGTCGCCGATCTCCGCGGCGACCGCGGCGCCCTCGTCGTCGAGCACGTCGCCCAGCACCACGCGCGCGTCCTCGGCTACCAGGGCCCTGGCGTGTGCCGCGCCCATGCCGCGCGCTCCGCCGCTGATCAACGCCACCTTGCCGGTCAACCGCCCCATCCGGGGTACCTCCGTCTCTCGAACCATTCTGTAACACGTTACAGAAACGCGCCATGTGGCGGCGCGTCTCGCGACAGTAACCCAGGTGGGCGATGCGGAGGCCGTGGGTGTCCGGCCGGTGCGCAACTGTGTCATGATCGTGTAGAACGCGTTCTAATACTGTCCTGGTGTGACCTCGGGGAGGTGCGTCATGACGAACTCCGGCCGACCCGTGATGCGGTTCGGTGGACGGTTCCGGGTGCCTGATATCGCCGAGGTGCCCGGTGGCCACCTGGTCGAACTGCCGGGCCGCGGCCGGACCTACGTGGTCGACATCCCGGGGCCGGAACACGCCCCTGCACTCGTGCTTCTACACGCCACTGCCTGCACCGCCTACCTCACCTGGTTCCCGTCGCTGGCGGTGCTGGCGCGGCGGTACCGGGTGATCCTGTTCGATCAGCGCTGGCATGGACGCGGCATCCGCTCCGAGCGGTTCACCTTGGAGGACTGCGCCGACGACGTGGTGGCCGTGCTCGACGCGCTGCGACTCGACCGGGCCATCTGTGCGGGGTTCTCCCTGGGTGGAATCGTCAGCCTGCTGGCGGCGCATCGCCATCCGGAGCGGGTGAGCGGGCTGGTGCTCTGCGCGACGCCGTATCGGTTTCGCGAGAAATGGCGCGAGCACGCTTTTCACCGGACGTTCGCCGCCTTCGCCGCGGCGGTGGGGCCCTATTCCTACCGCCGTGCCGAGAGGCTCGCGGGCCGCCTGCCCGAACTTCCGGTGGTCACCTGGACGCCGGGGCGATTGGATCGCTGGGCGACGGGCGAGTTCCGCAGTACCAGTGGATGGGCGCTCACTCAAGTCCTCGCCGCCGTCGGGCGTTTCGACGCGACCGCGTGGCTGCCGAGTTTGACGATGCCGACGGCCGTGGTCGTCACAACCCGGGACCGGGCGGTGCCGGTCTATCGGCAGGTGGAGTTGGGGACCATGATCCCGGGGGCGAGCATGCATCGTGTCGCGGCCGGGCACGCGTGCTGCGTGCTCGAGGCCGACCGTTTCGTGCCGGTGATGCTCGAAGCCTGTGCGGCTGTCGCGGTGCGGATCTGACGGGGCCGGTCCTGTCCGGCGGCGGTGGCGGACAGGCAACCGGCACTCAGCCCGATGTTCGTGCCGCTGAGAGCAGTTCGGTGACCACGCCGGGAACGGCTTCGGCGAGCGCCCCGATGTCGGGCACCAGTTCCTTGCAGGCGATGAAACCGAAGTTCAGCTTGTCGTTGTTCGACAGCACGGTCACCGTCAGGCCCGCGCCGTGGAACACCGGGCCGAACGGGTACATCCCGTCCACCCGGAACCCGAGGAAGTACAGCGGCATCGGCGGACCGGGCACGTTGGACACCACCAGGTTGTGCACCACCGGGTGCACCTCCGCCAGCTTGAGCGAGGAGTACATCCGCGCCGCGAGCCGGAAGGTGTTCGGCGGGGCGTATTTCGACCAGTCCTGGAGGAAGTCCGCACCGATCACCTCATGCTCTTCCTTGGCCCCTCGATTGGCCTCGGCCACCTCGCGCAAGCGCTCCACCGGGTCGGCGATGTCGGTGCCGAGCGTCGCGAACAGCGCGGAGACCTTGTTGACGCCCGCGGTGTGCCTGGTCGACTCGTGCACCGACACCGGCACGGAGGCGATGAGCGAACGGTCCGGCAATTCGTCGCGCCCGGCCAGATAAGTGCGCAGCGCACCGGCGACTACGGTCAGCACCACGTCGTTCACCTTGACGCCGAACGCGGAGCGGATCTCCTTGATGGCATCGAGTTCGGCGTCGGTGAACGCGACGGCACGATGCGGGGTGATGGCGAGATTGAAGGGCGTGCGGGGAGCGGAGAACGGTACGGCCATGCCCGCCTTGTTCTTGCGGCGGCGCTGCGCGAAGCCGGCGACGACGCCGACGGTTTTCGGCAGCATGCCGACGATGCCCGCTCGGGCCGGGAACTTCACCACCGCTTCGGCCAGCAATTGCCAGTCGTTCGGTTTCGGCTCGGGGCGCCACTGCTGGTCGGGTACCTCTTTGGTGGCACCCGGCTCCGGATCGCACAGATGCATCATGATGTCGGCGCCGGTGATGCCGTCCACGGCGGCGTGGTGGTATTTGCAGACCACCGCGACTTTCCCGTCGTCGAGGCCTTCGACCACCGACATCTCCCACAGCGGACGATCGCGATCCATCGGGCGGCCGGCGATGTCCCCGACGAGCTCGGCGAGTTCGCGCCGCCCGGCCGGGGCGGCGATCGCGATCCGGCGCACGTGGTAGTCGAGGTCGAAATTCGCGTCCTCCACCCAGACGGGATGGTCGAGATTCAACGGCACCTCGTACACCCGACGGCGCATCTGCCGAATCAGCGGAATCCGCCGCGCCAGTTCGGCTTTGAATCCCTCGAACGAGTAGTCATCCGACGACGGGTCGAGGATCAGCAGCGCGCAGACGTGCAGATGCTGAGTTCCGGTTTCCAAGTAGAGAAAGCTGGCATCCAATCCGGTCAATCGTTCCATAGCAAAAGCCTACTAGAACATGTTCTAGTTTTGTGGCGATACCGGCTGCTGTGACGACTGTCGCGAAGTGGTGTCACCGTACAGCGACGGCCACCCCTTTTGTGTGTTACCTAAGGTCTCATATATGTGTATGATGCTTGCTACGGATATGTAGGAAACGCGCGACGGTCGCGGGCGCGTGTAGATCGAGGAGTATCGATGAAGCTACTTCGCAGGGCGGGGCGACGGCCCGGCACCGACCCGGGCGCCGTGGCGCTGCACGCCCGCAACGTGCGCTTCGACTGGTCGGATACACCGCTGCGCTGGATGCCTGCCGAGCCCATCGCCTCGCACCTGATCAACTCGCTGAATCTGTTGCTGCCCGAAGGGGAGCGAATGTTCTGCGCCGCGTATGCCGAAGCGCTGCCGTACGTGCGGGACGAGAAGTTGCGCGAGGCGATGCTCGGGTTCATCGGTCAGGAATCGATGCACGCCGAGACACACGACAAAGTGCTGCACGAGGTGCTCGCCGTGCACGGCATCGATCCGGAACCCTATCTGCGGCAGGCCGAGTACCTGTTCCGCCGGACGCTCGGACCGCGGGATGCCGACGGCGTGGCGCAACGCCAGGTGCTGGTCGAGCGGCTGGCCTTCATCGCCTGCCTGGAGCACTTCTTCGCCTACCTCGGCGATTGGGTGCTCAACGCGGATCTGGAGCGGTTCGGCGCCGACCCGCGCATGGCGGATCTGTTCCGCTGGCACGGGGCCGAAGAGGTCGAGCACCGGCATGTCGCGCACGACGTGGCCGTCTACTTCGGCGCCGGTTACGTGCGGCGTGCCGGGCTGATGCTGCTGGTGTTCCCGATCTTCCTGACCTTGGTGGTGCGCGGCACGAAATTCCTGGTCCATCAGGACCGGGATCTGCCCGACCTCGGTTATCCCCGGTTGCTCGCGAAAGTCTTCGGCGCGATGTGGCGCGGCGCGTTGCCCGGCGCCCCCTCGCTGCTGTGGAGCGCGCTGAGCACCTTCGAACCGGGCTACCACCCGGAGACGGTCGGCTCCACCGCACAGGCGGTGGCCTACCTGGCCAAATCCCCGGCGGCGCGGGCGATTGCCTCGTGACCGTCCCCGACCACCTGCCCGCGGATCTGTTCGGCAGGCGCGACGTCGATCGCACCGTGCGGGTGCTCGACGCGGTGGCCTCGGCGCGATTGCGCTGGACCACTCTGGTCAACCGGCGCGATCCACGGCCGAAGGTGGACGACCGGAGGCTGGCGCTGGTGGTCACCGAGCGGCGGATCGAGGCGCACGATCACCACGTGGTCAGCCTGCGGCTGGCCGCCCCCGACGGACGCGCGCTGCCGCCTTGGCGCCCCGGCGCCCACCTCGACCTCGAACTGCCCTCCGGCCGCTTGCGGCAGTACTCGCTGTGCGGCGACCCGGCCGACGTCCGCGCCTATCGGGTGGCGGTGCGCCGGATCCCCGAAGGCGGGGGTGGCTCGATGGAGGTGCACGACTCCCTTCCGGTGGGGTCGCCGATCGTGGTGCGCGGTCCCCGGAACGCGTTCCCGTTCGCCGTGCCCGGCCATGGATCCGCGGCGGCGCGACTGCATTTCGTCGCGGGTGGCATCGGCATCACGCCGATCCTGCCCATGGCCAGGCTGGCGCACCGGCTCGGCCTCGAGTGGTCGATGGTGTACACCGGGCGCAGTCGCGCGACGCTGCCGTTCCTCGACGAGATCGCGAGCTTCGGCGACCGCGTCGTCGTGCGCACCGACGACGAGCACGGCCTTCCCGACGCGGGCGCACTGCTACCCGCGGTCGGTCCCGACACCGCGATCTATTGCTGTGGGCCGGTGCCGATGATCGCCGTGATCGCCCACGCCGTGCGGGAATCGCCGTCCGTGGAACTGCATTCCGAGCGGTTCTCGCCGCCGCCGATCGTGAACGGCAAGCCGTTCGAGCTGCAATTCGCCTCCACCGGGGAGGTCGTCGAGGTCGGCGCGGAGCGCACCGCACTCGATGCCATCCTCGCGGCCCGGCCCGACCGTCCGTACTCGTGCAGGCAGGGTTTCTGCCGCACGTGCAAGGTCCGGGTGCTGACCGGTGAACCCGACCACCGCGACAGCGTGCTCACCGCCGCCGAGCGTGCGGCGGGCGCGATGCTCGTCTGCGTCTCGCGCGCCGATGGTGGACGCCTCGTACTCGATCTGTGATCCGGCCTCTCGAGTCGGCCAAGGAGAATGATGACCACAACCGAAATCGCCGAACTCCCCGCGATCGGACGAACCGTGCGCAGCGGCGAATTCGACCTCGCCGTCTACGAATACGGTGACCCCGCCGCGGAGACCATTGTGCTGGTGCACGGCTGGCCGGACACCCATCACCTCTGGGATGCGGTCGTGCCGCGGCTGGCCCGGCGATTCCACGTCGTCGCCTACGACACCCGCGGGCACGGGCACTCCACCCGCACCCGGCGCACTGCCGACTTCCGGCTCGATCGCCTGGCCGCGGACTTCTACGCGGTCGCCGACGCGGTGAGCCCCGATCGGCCCGTGCACGTGCTCGCCCACGACTGGGGTTCGGTGCAGGTGTGGGAAGCGGTGTGCGAGCCTCGCGCCGCCACACGGGTCGCGTCGTTCACCTCGGTGTCGGGGCCGAATCTGGACCACGTGGGCAAGTGGATGCGCAACCGGCTGGCCCGTCCGACACCGCGCAACGTATGGCAGCCGTTCACTCAGCTGCTGTCGTCGGCGTACACCTTCTTCTTCATGACCCCCGGGCTGCCGCGCGCCGCCTTCGGCCTGGTCGGAACCGAACGCCTGTGGCAGCGGGTGGTCTCGATCATGAACGAGACGGCGCCGTCGAACGTGCGCCTCGGCCCGACCTTTCGCGCCGACATCGTCGACGGCCTGTTGATCTATCGCGCGAACATCGTGCAGCGCATGCGCGCCCCGCGCGAGCGGCACACCGGGGTGCCGGTGCAGCTGATCGTCGCCGGACGAGACGTCGCCGTGCGGCCCGCGGGATTCGACGACGAACACAAGTGGACCGAGCGCCTGTGGCGGCGGGACGTACCCGCCGGGCACTGGATGCCGTTCTCGCATCCCGAACTGCTGGCCACCGCGACCACCGAACTGATCGACACGCTCGGCGGCTCGGCGGCGCCCCGGACACTGCGTCGCGCCGAGGTCGGTCGCACCGGGCGGCCGTTCGACGATCAGCTGGTGGTCATCACGGGCGCCGGCAGCGGTATCGGCCGGGCGACCGCGCTGGCTTTCGCCCGCCGCGGCGCCGAGCTCGTCGTCTCCGACATCGATCTCGCGGCGGCGAAGGAGACCGCCGAGCTGATCACCGCCGAACACGGTGTGGCGCACCACTATCCGCTCGATGTCGCCGACGAAGAGGAGATGCGCGCGCACGCCGCGGCGGTGCTGGAGAACCACGGCGTCCCGGACATCCTGATCAACAACGCCGGGATCGGCCAGGCCGGTAAATTCTTCGAGACGTCGGCGGCGGAGTTCGACCGGGTGATGCGGATCAACCTCGGCGGCGTGCTGAACGGCTGTCGCGCGTTCGGTCCGGCCATGGCCGAGCGCGGCCTCGGCGGGCACATCGTGAACCTCTCCAGCATGGCCGCCTACAGTCCGCAGCAGGGGTTCAGCGCCTATTCCACCAGCAAGTCGGCGGTGTTCATGTTCTCCGATTGCCTACGGGCCGAAGTGTCCGGACGCGGGATCTCGGTGCACACCGTCTGCCCCGGCATCGTGCACACCGACATCGTGCGGCGCACTCGATTCTCCGGTGTCAGCGCGGAGGAGGAGCGGCGCAAGCAGGAGCGTTACGACAACCTCTACCGGCGGCGGCGCTACAGCCCGGAGAAGGCGGCAGAGCGGATCGTGCGCGCCGTCGAGGGGAACCGCAGCATCGTGCCGGTGACGCCGGAAGCCCATGTGCAGTACCACTTCGGGCGGCTCGCGCCGGGCGTCGTCCGATTCCTGGCGGCGCGGGTGAAACTGACCTGATCAGGAGGCGAGGGCACGGGCGAGTTCGGCCTCCACGGCCACCACTCGCTCGGGCTCGATGCCCCATGGCTGCTCGACTCCGACCCGGCGGTCCAGATCCCACAGCACGCATTCCTCGCCCGCAACCGCCACGAACGACCACGCCACCACCGTGCGGCCGAGCTGTTCGGCCATGCTGCCGTGCGAATCGATCGGCGGCCCGGCCCCTTCCGGGAAGTGGTGCAGGAAGCGGCCGTAGGCCCGCGCGCAGAAGTCGGCGTAGCGCTTGGTGCACAGGATGAACCCGTGCCATGCCTCGTCCACCGCGTGTGACGGCATGCCGATCACCTGGTCGTCGCGCATGGCGGCGCCGCAGCACAGCAGCCACTGCCGCAATCCCTTGTCCACCAATTCCCGCGGCTGCCAAGGGCAGGTCTTGTAGACGGCCTCGGGCAGTTCCAGCGCGTCGACGGCGGCACGCACGCTCGCCAGGTCGACCTCGCGCACCGGAGGTCTACCGAACCTGAAGTTCACCACAGTTCACTGTACGTGCGCGTCGTTGGGCCGCTACCGTTCTGACATGAGCGCACTCATCCTTCTGTTCATCCTCGTGATGGTGCTGCTCCTCGTGGCGGTTCCGATCATCATCGTGGTCGTCATCATCCGCTCGCAGCGCAACCGGTACCTGCCGCCGCCACCATACGGTGGGTGGGGCGTCGGACCTCGAAGCGGCGGATATCACGAGGGGGGTTCCACAGATCCGTTCTGGGCGGCCGGCGGCGCCGGTTTGATCGGCGGATTCGACCAGCCCCACGGCGGTGGCGGCGGGCATCATCACCACGACCATCATCACCACGGCAGCAATTGCGGCGGGGGAAGCGGTAGTGGTTGCGGCGGGGGAAGTAGTTCCAGCTGTAGCGGCGGCAGCAGTTCCAGTTGCGGCGGGGGAAGCAGCTCCAGCTGCGGTGGGGGCAGTAGTTCCAGCTGCGGTGGCGGCGGTTCCTGACGCACGATTTGACCTCAACCTGACTCGAGGTTCCATGCTGATCTTCGTCGATAGACGGCAAGGAACGACGGAGGGTGTGTGTCATGCGGGCTGTGCAAGCCAGTGAGTTCGGTGGACCGGGAGTGCTCGTGGTGCGGGAGCTGCCGGATCCGGTGGCCGGGCCGGGGGAGGTGGTCGTCGACGTGGCCGCCGCGGATGTGATGTTCCTGGATACTCGACTGCGGTCCGGCTGGGGGACCGACTTCTTCGCGATCGAGCTGCCCTATGTGCCCGGTGGCGCGATCGCGGGCGTGGTGGCGTCGGTCGGTCCCGGCGTCGATCCGTCCTGGGTCGGCAAGCGAGTCTCGACGCCCACCGCGGCCAGCGGCATCGGCGGCGGCTTGCCGATCGGCGGATACGCCGAGAAAGCGCCGGCCAAGGCGGACACGCTGGTGGCTCTGCCCGAGGGGCTGACCCCGGCGCAGGCCGTCGCGCTCACCCACGACGGCAGGACGGCGTTCGCCGTGTTCGACCGCGCCGCTATCCAGCCGGGGGAATGGGTGCTGATCACCGCCGCGGCCGGTGGACTCGGCGTCTTGTTGACCCAGCTCGCCCGTGCCGCGGGCGCGAACGTCGTCGCCGCCGCACGTGGCGCGACGAAGCTGGAACTGGCCGCGCGGCTCGGCGCGACCGCGGTGGTCGACTACTCCGCGCCCGACTGGGCGGCCGAGGCGCGCGCCGCGACCGGAGGAGCGGGCGCGCACGTGGTGCTCGACGGCGCGGGCGGCACCCTCGGCGAGGCCGCGCTGACGGTAGTCGCGGACGGCGGGCGCTTCCTCGGATATGGCGCTGCCGCAGGCGAATTCGCCGCGCTGGACCGGGAGGACGCGGCGGCGCGTGGCATCACCGTCTACGGGCTGTTCGACATCACCGGTTCGGACGTCGATTGGCAAGCGCTGGCCCGGCGCGCTCAGGACGAGGTCGCGGCGGGGCGCTTGGAGGTCGTCATCGGCCAGACCTTCCCGCTCGACGAAGCCGATCGGGCGCATGCCGCCATCGAGTCCCGAGCAGCCGTGGGGCGCACTTTGTTAACAGTGTGAACAAAGCTTCGAACTGGACAATTGACGTAGTGCGAGGTCCCGGCGACGGCGCTAGGGTGCCGGGGTGGAAACTCTGCTCGTCGTCGTGATCGTCATCGTTGTCCTCGGCTTCGTCGTCGCGGTCGTGCAGTTCGCCAGCCGGCCACCGAAGGAAGCCGAGCCATGGGACGACCGTGAGGACGCCGAGGACTACGAGGACGACTGGGACGAGGACTACCGCGAGGACTGACCCTGCTCGGCCGGGGTCAGCACCACGACCGCGATAGGCCGTTTGGTCAGCTTCTGATAGGCGCTGTAGCGACCTTTGTTCACCTTGTCGACGAGCGCCCACCGGCGGGCGTACTCGGGATCATCCGGCAACGTCGCCCGGGCCCGCACCGTCAGTTTCCGCCGCCCGACCTGGATTTCGCACTCCGGTCGCGCCTTCAGATTCGCCAGCCAACCCGGCGGCCGCGGCGACCCGCCGTTGGACGCCGTGACCAGATAGTCCCCGCCGTCGCGCGCGTACGTCAGCGCCGAAGTCCGCTCCTCACCGGACCTACGCCCCACCGTCCGCAGCAACAGCGTCGGATTCCCCAGCAACAGCCGATGCCCCACCAGCCCACCGCTGTTCTCGTACACCCACTGATGCGCCTTCAGCACCTTCGTGAACAGACCGGCCATACCTGACCCTCCAGTAAGTTTCCGAAGCCTCCACCCTAATCCGGCCGACTGGTTTCCACCCCACCGGACCCGGTAGCATCCCCAACGCTCGCGGTTCCCCGCGGCATGGGGCGGTAGCTCAGTCGGTTAGAGCCGTGGACTCATAATTCACGGGAAAGTGCAGGTCAACCTATATCCGTGGGATGGATAGGGGACCGTCCGTCAGATTCGCCCCCCAAAGGATGCGCCTGGTAGGTTCATCCCGGAGCGCGGGTAGCTCAATAGGTTAGAGCCGTCGACTCATAATCGATTGGTTGCGGGTTCGAGCCCCGCCCCGCGCACAACAACCCCTCACGCCGCTTCTGAGCGGCTAGCGCACTCGCAGGTTGGGGCGCAGCGCCTCCCCGCGCCTGCTCCAGCGTTCAGAATGGCTCTTATGCCGCCCCAACCGGGCTGCCCGAGATGCCCGTACCACTTTTTCGTGATGTCGATCGACGCGTGCCCCAAGAGCACACTCCATCGAAACGCAGCCCACCATAGTCAACTGCAACCAATGAGGACCATTATGGATCTGCCACACGTCTCGAGTGGTCGCAGCATATGGCCTGGTCGCTGGTTTCGGCTACGTCAGCAACTGGCCTTGTTGTTGCCTGCCCCGGCAGGCTCCGGAAAGGCGTACTCGCTTGGGCGTGAGTACGGCGGGTGGACTGGGCGTCCGGTGCGGGGCTTGCAACGGCTGCGCTGGGTAACTCCGCCGACGTACTACACGCGCAAGGTCCCGGCCAATGACGTGGAGGCCGCGACGGATTGGCTGTTGGAATGCCGGGGGATGTGATCCGGTAGAGACAGCAGAGCCCTCGGTTGCGCTGTTCGGTAGCGCGTTCACTGATAGGACGGCGGCTCTGGCGAGGATTCATCGGTCGCGGCGAGAATTGTTCCGCCGCGGCTTCCTTGCGCGTCGGACCTCCGGCGATGACAGTTCGGGCGGGGCCGCAGCATTCACCCGCGCCCGATAGACGTCCGAGTTCCCTCCGGGCTCCAGACGAGCCAGCGGGATATCAAGAACGGCAACAGGAACGTGGGCGCTAGGATCAGGCCAACGTTCTGAGAGGAAAATGATGACCAAGTCGACGGCCTTCGCCGCTGTGCTCTCCGCGGCCGCTGCCGCTGCACTCTTCCTGCCCGCCGCACCCGCGCACGCCCAGTCACCCCAGTGCGCCAAGGCCATCGAGTTGATCAACGTCGCGATCGACACGAGCGGCGGCACCCTGGACGGCGCGACGGCGACAGCGCTGTCCGGCAGGCTGAGCGGCCTCGCGGATCTGGCCCAAGGCGCGGAGAAGGATGTCATCAGCGCCTACGCGTCCGCGCTGGTCGATGACAACGTCTCCGACCTCAACCCTTACACCGACGAGCTCAACCGCGTCTGCGCCTGACTGCGATCAGGCCTGAGGAAATACGTTGTCCTGGCCGGGATTCTCCTGGTCAGGTTTACGACATAGCGAGTTGCCAGTGCGGTACCGCGGTTTTCGGTTCACGGTTTGGCCCGGGCTCCGCTCACGTCCGCGGTCGCCGTGTCTTCGGCGGTGTCATCACGATGGTCAGGCCGTCGAGCAGCCGTTCAAGTCCGAACGTGAACAGTGAGTCCAGGTCCACCTCCGTGTTCGGTTCTGTGAGCTGGGTGATCAGCGGTCGGTCGACGGCGAGCCGGGCAGCACCCCATTGTTTGCTCGTCATTCCGGTGTCCAGTTCGGCGCCGGCTTCGGTTTCGATGTTCACTGCTGTGCCCCGCACGTAGTTGACCAGGGTGGCATAGACGTGGAGTCGGGTGGAGGAATCCAGTGCGAGGCCGTCGAAGGCGCGCAGCGTCCACAGTCCGTAGGCCATCATTGCAGGCAGGGTGGCCGGGCGGGTGATGGACACCAGCCGCGGCACCCACGGATGACGCTGGTAGACATCCCATTGCAGGTGCGCGGCCACACGCAGATGTGAGCGCCAGCCCGGAGGCGGCTCGGGGTAATCGATCTCGGCGAAGGCGGCGTCGGCGAGCAGTTGGGTGAAGTCGGACTCCACGTCGAGGTGGCGGCGCAGGGTCATCGTCGCGACGCCGAGCTCGGCCGCGACTGCCCGCAGGGATAGCGCCGCCGAACCACGGGCGTCGGCGATCTGCATCGCCGCGCGCACGATGCGCTCGCGTTCGAGTCCTTCGGTGGCGCGCGAGGGCAGCCGCCTACCAGCGACCACGGCGCCGACGCGGGAGGTGGATTCGATGGCGCCCGATTGTTTGAGCGCTGCGAGGGCTTTGGTGGCCGTGGCCATGGCGACGCCCCATTCACGCGCGATAGCCCTGGTAGTGGGAACCGGATCGCCCGGCCGTAGCTCTCCTGCGGTGATGCGCCGCTCGATCTCGGCGGCGATTCGGAGGTAGGGCGGTCGGGGATCGGTCACACCCCCCATGCTGGCACGGGTCAGTGGTCGGGCAGCCAGTTGCCGTGCAGGCCCAGCGGTACCCGCACCGGGAGGTGGATACGCGCGACGGGTTCACCGGTGAAATCCCGAGCGTCCAGGACGACCAGATCGGCGGCGTTGCGGTGCGGATCGTGTACGTAGGTGAGTAGGTACCCCTCGTCCTCGCCCGGCCCGGTGGCCGCGAACACCGCCTCGCCCACCGCTTCTTCTGCCCCGAAGGCGTGTACCTCCGTGGTCCCACGCTGAAAATCGTGTTTGACCAGCGCGTTGGTGAAGATCTCGTCCGGGGCCGCGCCCTCGGGTGCGAACGGTATGCCGTACAGGGCCGTCGCGGCGGAGTAGCCGTAGCGGTGGGGGTGCCCGGCGTAGACGTCGTTGATGCGGGGAAAGTCCTGCGGCCGGTCGTCGATACGTTGCTGATGGATCTGGCCGGTGGCGATGGTCCAGCGATCCAGGACCGGCCGGATCGCGCCCGGGTCGGCGGGGTCGAACGGACCCTGCGCGGTGATCAGGTCGACGACGATCGAATCGCCGTCGTCGTAGGCGTTGAGCGTATGACTGACATGGACGGGGTCGATATCGTGCCAGCGCACCTCACCACCCCCGCGCGGCAGGACACCCACCCGCGTGGGATGCTCCGGCAGCCAGCGGCAGTCGAACCCGTCGAAGCCAAGTGGGGTATCCCAGAGCACGACATGGTCGTCGGTGAGGGCGAAGTCGTGCAGGAACGGGGTCCGCGTCATCGGAATCGGCACGGTGTCGACCACGACACCTGCGGTATCGGTCACGATGTACTGCACGAAATCACGGCCGGGCAGGTAGGACAACGAATGCAACTCCCCGGTACGTGGGTCGTGTTTGGAGTGCGCCCCCGCGGTGAACCCCTCCGATGTGGCGCCCAGCTCGCAAAAGCCCACGGTGTTCAGCTCGTCGTCCAGCAGAGCCGGCGGCAGTCCGCCCTCCGCCATGGCGAATGTCTGCCCCGCATGGTCGATCACATGCACCATGGGTGCGAATCCCGGGACGCGCACGAAACGGTTGCGATACCACTCGGCCCGTCCGTCGCGCAGCCGCACCCCGTGCACCATGCCCTGACCCATCCCCCAGATATGCGTGCCTGGGTCCTCCACACCCACCGGATTAGGTCCGTTGCGCACATACCGGCCGCCGAGTTCGGCCGGGATACGCCCGGTCACCGGTAGGTCGTGGGCCGTGACCTCCACGTCTACGGGCGCGAAATGACCTTCTAGATACCTCATGGGAACACCGTAGGAACCGATATCTCAAAGGAGTTCTCGCAAGGCACGATTGCCTCGCTGTGTACTAGTGCAGGCCACCGCGCTGCGTAACGGCGGCTACGCCTTATCAGTGGCCGCGCTGGTCTCTGCCCGTGTCCACAAAAGGCTATTCACTATGCCGGTCTGACCCAGCAACCCGTCGAAGTCGGATAGTCGGCTGCGCATCGAACCCGGGCGACTCACCGGTCATGAACTACGGTGCGTAGGGTGAAGCCGCTGGAACGCCCGGTTCTACTCGCGTTGATCTACGCCTTCTGCTCGGTTCTTTTCGGACCGGCCATCTATCTGGGCGGCTATCTGCTCTTCACCCAAGGGCTCATGGATTATTGCGACCCCACAGCGAGCGTCGCGGAGTTCGACGCTGCGCAGGGTTTTCAGATCGCGGGCGCGGGCACCATGCTGGGGGTGGGGTGTGTCCTGTTGATCGACCTGTGGGCTCATCGTCGGCGGATCGGCCGAATTCGACTCGCTGTGAGCAGCTTTGGAATTCTCGCCATGATGTGCGGGTTCGTGCTCCTCATCCTGGTGTCCGGCCCGTCGGGGCAGGTCTGCCGGCCGGAATGACACCTCGCGGGAGATGCCGGACTGTCAGCGGTTGCCTCTCCGGTAGTCGAGGCAGGCGCGGCCGTCGGTGGTCGGGGTGCTAGGTGTGATGGCTTCGGTGTAGGCGCGCAATCCTTCGGCCAGCTTGCCTGCCATGTTCTCCAGGTGTTCGGGGCGCAAGTGCTTCCCGAAGGCGGCGGCATCGAGCAGTTGCCTGCGTACGGCGTTGATCTGCGAGTAGGCGAACTGGGTGGGCTCGAGGTCCGGCATGCTCCGGCACCCTACCTCGAGTCGAACATGTTTTCGATGCAAGCGTGGTCCGAATGTTGCGCCTCGCGTCATCCCGCGTCGTCCGGCTAACGTCCGGCGAGCTCGGCGACGACCGGAGCGAACCTGTCGGCGAAGTCGGCGCCGAAGACGAAATAGGAGAAGCCGATCTCCTCCCGTCGCCGCTGGATTTCCTCGGCGGCGGCCGCGGGGTCATCCGGAAGTACGGTCAGTGCGTCCGCCGCGCGAAGTGCGGCAGGGTCGGTGTCGGGGGGCGCCATGTGCGGCGCGACAGTGTCACCGATCACCGGCACGGCGAGCGCGAGCTCGGCATCCCCGATGGCGCGGAACTCGTGTGCCAGCCGCGCGACTTCGCTCCGAGGCTGATCTCCCAGCGCGAAGGTGACCGTGTCCGCGACCTCGGCCGCCAGCGCCCGCGCCTTCGGACCGTATACGGCCATCGCGACGGGCGTGTGACGGTCGGGGCCATCGAGATCTCGCAGCCTCGTGACGGTCTCGCGTACCTGTGCCAGCCGCTCGTTCGGCGGCGGTACGGCGGGCAGTCCCTTGTCGCGGAGTTCGTCCTCGATTCCCGGTCTGCCGGTGCCGATGCCCATCTCGAAGCGACCGTCGGTCAGCAGCGACAGCGAGTGCGCTTCCCACGCCGTCAGCCAGGCCGGGCGTAGCGGACAGGCGTACACCCACGTGCCCACGCGCAGGTCGGTCAGGGCCGCGACGGTGGCCAGCATGGGACCGGGCGCCGGTTGCATCTGCGGGAAGTCGGGCACCAGCAGCGTCGAGTAGCCGCTGTCGGCGATGCGGCGCATGCGGTCTCGCCATGTCGGCAGGTCGGTTCTGAGTGGGGCAACGACCCCGAATCGAAGCGGTCTCGTCATGCCTGGATTCCTCTCCGTGTCGGCGAGATCATCTGCCCGGCCCACCCCTGGGGAAGGTCCATGATCATCTCCTTGTCCAGAGATACCGACGACGGGCTCTCCCGAAATTCATCGGTGCGGCCGAGATCGGGTACACACTCCTGCGAACGCCGTGAACTCGGCATCACCGAGCGGTCGTGAGTGCTCTCGCCGGCCTTGTGACCAGGAAGATCCTGGCGGAAGATCGACGCAAGACAGTGGCACGCCGGTGTCCGATCTTCCTCGGTTCTCGCTGTGACCAGGGCTAACGCCGCATCAGCGGACGTGTCAGGCCGGTGTCAGGCCGGTATCAGCCATCCTGGCGACAGTTGTCCACATGAACAGCACAGCGATCGCGGCTTCCGGGTTGCGGAAGGCATACGGGGACAGGACGATCCTCGACGGCATTGATTTGAATATCGGTGCGGGGACGATTTTCTCGCTGCTCGGTCCGAATGGGGCGGGTAAGACGACGACGGTGAACGTGCTGACCACGCTGCTGAAGGCCGATGGCGGCACGGCGCGCGTGGCCGGGCACGATATCGCCACCGAGCCCAAGGCGGTGCGCGCGGCGATCGGGGTCACCGGTCAGTTCGCGGCGGTGGACGATCTGCTGACGGGGGAGGAGAACCTGCGGCTGATGGCGGATCTGCACCATCTGCGGGCCGCCGAGGGCAAGCGAGTGGTCGCCGAATTGCTGAAACGGTTCGATCTGGTGGAGTCGGCGCGCAAGCCTGCGTCCACCTATTCCGGGGGTATGCGCCGGAAGCTGGACCTGGCGATGACGCTGGTCACCAAGCCGGACATCGTCTTCCTGGACGAGCCGACGACAGGTCTGGATCCGCGCAGCCGGCGCACCATGTGGGACATCGTCCGGGAATTGACGGCCGGCGGTGTGACGATCTTCCTCACCACCCAGTACCTCGAGGAAGCCGACCAGCTTGCCGACCGGATCGCGGTGCTCGACCAGGGCCGAATCGTCGGCGAAGGCACCCCCGACGAGCTCAAGCGCCGAGTGCCCGGCAGTCACACGCGGTTCCGGTTCGCCGACGTCACGACGCTCGATGCGGCGGCGCGGATCCTTCCCGCCGCCACCCGCGACGACGAGACTCTGACCCTGCGAGTCCCGGGCACCGGTGGGACCAAATCACTGCGGGACCTGCTGGATCGGCTCGCCCAATACTCGATCGACGCCGACGAGGTCTCGGTCCACACCCCCGACCTCGACGATGTCTTCCTTTCCCTGACCGGTCACGCCACCACGGAGGCTGTCGCACCATGAGCACCATTACCGCACCGCTGGCCGATTCGTCGATCATGTTGCGTCGCAACTTCAAGCACATCGCCCGGACTCCGGTCACGATATTCAACGCGGCTTTCATGCCGGTCGTGATGATGCTGATCTTCGTGCACGTGTTCGGCGACGCGTTCGATGTCGGCGAGGACTACATCGACTACGCGACACCGGGCATGATCCTGCTGGCCATCAGTTATGGGTTGTCGGGCACCGCGGTATCGGTGAGTTCCGACATGGCGAAGGGCATCATCAACCGATTCAAGGTCATGGACGTCTCTCGTAGCGCCGTACTGACCGGCCACGTCGCGGCCACCATCCTGACCAATGTGGTGGCCATCGGGGCCGTGCTCGGTGTGGCCTTCGCGCTGGGTTTCCGGTCGCCCGCGACCGCACTCCACTGGCTCGGCGCGATCGGCATCATGGTGGCGACATCGTTCGCGGCCTCCTGGCTCACTGTCGCACTGGGCATGGCCGCGAAGACTCCGGAATCCGCGGGCATGACCGTGGTGCCGCTGATCATGCTGCCGTTCGTGAGCAGCGCGATCGTGCCCGCCGACCAGATGGGACAGGGCATCCGGCAGTTCGCGCAGTATCAGCCCTTCACACCGATCATCGAGGCATTGCGCGGGTTTGTGTCCGGCCACCCTTCCGGCGGCTACACGGCGGCCGCGCTCGCCTGGTGCGCCGGGTTCACCCTCGTCGGATACCTGTGGTCGCGGGCCACGTTCAACAAGCGCGCGTAATCGCGGTTCACGCCGCCTTTCAACAGACCAACCGATTCACACACCGAGGAGACAGCCATGCCCACATTCGAGACGCCGGAACCGATCGCCGTCACCGTCGACGTACTCTCCGGAACCGTCACCGTGATCGCCTCGGACCGCACCGACACCGTCGTCGAGGTCCGGCCCGCCGATGGGTCCAAAAAGGGTGACGTGCGCGCCGCCGAGCAAACCCAGGTCGCGTTCGCCGCGGGCACATTGACGGTGAAGACGCCGAAAGACTGGCGGACCTATACCCCGTTCGGCGGCAACCCGACGATCGAGGTGACCATCGAGGTTCCGACCGGCTCCCGGCTGAAGGGCACGGCCGCTGTGGGCCGATTGCAGGGCACCGGCGAACTCGGCGAGTGCGACCTGGAGATATCCTCCGGCGACATCACCGTCGAGCGCCCGTGCGGTTCGGTGACCGCGAGAACCGCCGAAGGAGATATCCGCATCGGCGAAGCCTCGCGCGGCGTGTTCCGGCTGGAGACATCCGTGGGCGAGCTGGAGGTGGGTATCAGCCCGGGTAGCGCGGCGCGGCTGGAAGCCAACGCCCTCTCCGGCACCGTGCAGAACCTGATGCGACCGGTCGACCGGCCGCAGGGCAAGGAGGACACCGTGGAGGTATACGCACGTAACTCCCACGGCAACATCATCATCCGGCACGCCACCGCCGCCTAGCTCATCCAGCTCCGCCAACACAACCGCACCCCAGGCCTGTCCAAGGACACCCCGGTGCGCGACACCATGTCGGGTCGTGCACCGGGGTGCGGTTGTTTTCTGCGACGTTCAACATGCGAGCGTCGTCGCGACCAGCTCACGCCAATTCTCTTGCGCACCTTCCCTCGTCGCCTCGGCGAACCGCGCTTCACCGAGGCGGCGTCGTGCTGTCTGCTCGATCCGGGCCACATCCGGTTGAGAACGATCGGGCAGTCCGCGTACTCCGGCACTCGCCGCGAGCAGGCGCACGGCCTGCTCGTCCTGGTCGTCGCGCAGCGCCAGGTCCGCGACCCCGACGAGTATCTGGGCGATGAGGGGCGCGTACCCCGCGGCGGATGCCGCCTCGAAGGCCGCGGCACGTTGTTCGCGGGCTTCGTCGAGACCGTCCGCGAGGTAGCCGAGCAGGTCGTGTGTCACCGCCCTGATGTAGACCTGCTCCGCGTCGCTGCCCAGCATGGTCGTCGCGAAGTCGATTTCCAGGTGCGCCTGCCCGGTGTCGCCGTTCCACCGGGCCAGTTGCGCCTTCGCCAGGGCGAGGCCGGCCAATGCGTTCGGCCAGGCGGACCGGTCCGCGTACCGCTGCGCCTCGGCCATGGCGGCCATGCTCGCCGCCGCGTCACCCAGCAGCCAGTACAGCTGAGCTTGCCGCGCCCGCATCAGGAGAACGTCCTCGATCGCGCCGACCTCCGTGACCACCGCGATCGCTTGGTCGAGGTGCTCGCACGCACCGGCGAACTCGCCGCGCATGGCGATTCGATTCGCCACCTCGGTCAGCGCGAACGAAATCCCCCAGCGCTCGCCGATGGCCCGGAACTCGGCGAGCGCCGTCTCGAGATACGTGTCCGCCTCCCGCCCCTCCTGGCCGAGTGCGATCCGCGCCTTGCCCAGCTGGAGCCGGGCCAGCGCCCGCACCCAGGGGTCGTCGTCGGTGAGCAGCGGTTCGAACGCGGGCAGCAACGCGTCGGGCCCCTGCAACATGCGTTCCATCGCGGCGACGAACCCCAGCAGCGGGTATCGGCCTTGGCTGCGCCGACTGAACAGGTATGCCTTGTGGATCCATTCCTCCACTTGGCGCTCGTCGGTCGGCCCGGAATTCAGGAAATGCACGATCAGTCCGTACACCCTGGCCCGGATCTCGTCGTCCACCTCGCCGGGCAGGTCGGCGGCCGCGGTGATCAGCTCCATGCCCTCGGCCTTGTGCCCGCTGAGCCACCAGTACCAACCCGCGGCCGCCGCGAGCCGCATCGCCTCGGCCGCGTCGCCGGCCGCGAGCGCGCCACGCATCGCGACGGCGATGTTGTCGTGCTCGGCCTCGAGCGTGGCGAGCCACTCCAACTGCTCGGCGCGGCGCAGGTGCGGCTCCGAGGTATCGGCGAGTCCGGTGAAGTACGCGAGATGCGCCCGGCGCGCCGGATCCGATTCCCCCGCCTCCACGAGCCGGTCCCGGGCGTACTGCTTGATCGTGTCGAGCATGCGATAGCGCGGCCCGTTGTCTCCCACGGTGAGCAGCGATTTCTCGGTGAGCGCGGTCAGCAGCTCGAGCACCTCCCATTGCTCGACAACCGTGTTCTTTCCGCCGCCCTGCCCTTCGGGGCCGCCCTGCGTGCCCGCGCAAACCTGCTCGGCGGCTTCCAGGCTCGCGCCGCCGGCGAAGACCGCGAGCCTGCGCAGAACCATCCGTTCGGCGTCGGTGAGCAGCTCCCAGCTCCAGTCGACCACCGCGCGCAACGTCCGGTGCTGCGGCAGCGCGGTACGGCTGCCGCCGGTCAGCAAGCGGAACCGATCGTCGAGGCGGTTGGCGAGTTGATCGAGGGACATGGTGCGCAGCCTGGCCGCGGCCAGTTCGATCGCCAGGGGGATCCCGTCGAGCGCCCGGCAGACGCGCGCCATGGTCGACAATGTGCGCGCATCGGCAACGAGATCCTTGCGCACCGCGCCGGCCCGATCCCGCAACAGCTGTACGGCGGGGGAGGACTCGATTTCGCTTGGGCTCGCGTTCTCGGCGGGCAACGCCAGCGGCTCGACCTGCCATAGCGCCTCACCCGTGATGCCGAGCGGTTCCCTGCTCGTCGCAAGGATCCGCAGCCGGTGGCACTCCCCGAGCAGCCGGTGCGCGAACGCCGCAGCGGACTCGATCACGTGCTCGCAGTTGTCCAGGATCAACAGCGTTTCGCGCTCGCGGATCGCGGCGATGAGCCGGTCCAGCGGTTGCGCGTTCGGTGCGCCGCCGAGCAGCGCGTCCCGCAGGCCGAGCGCGGCGAGCGCCGACTGCGACACGTCACCACTCGCGCCGACCGACGCCAGTTCCACCAGCCAGGCCCCGTCCGGTAGGTCGTCGAGCATGGTCCGTGCGGTTTCCAGGGCCAGCCTGGTCTTGCCCGAGCCACCGGGCCCGGTCAACGTGGTGAGCCGATGGTCGGCGATGAGTTCGCGCACGACGGCGACATCGGCGTATTTACCGACGAATTCGGTCAACTCGGCCCGCAGGTTCGTCTTGCGGTCGGTCTCCTTCGCTCCCACTTCGCCGCGCAGCAGCGCGACGTGCAGGGCGGAGAGTTCCGGTGAGGGGTCCACGCCCAACTCGTCGGCGAGTGCCTCCCGTGCCTGCTGGTAGACGATCAGTGCCTCGTTGCCACGACCAGCGGCGCCGAGTGCACGCATCAGCGCGATGACGAGCCGTTCCCGCACCGGATGCCGGGCCACCAGCTCGGTCAGCTCGGCGACCAGTTCCGGACCCCGGCCGAGGCGGATCTCCGCTTCGTACCGATCCTCCATGGCGGCGAGGCGCAGCCCCTCGAGCCTGCTGACCACCGCGTCGAAAGCCGCGCTGTCCTGCATGCCGACGTCCTGCATCAGCGCACCGCGCCACAGGCCGAGAGCTTCGCGCAGGAGCTGGGCCCGACGCGCGTCGTCGCCGCCGCGAGCGCGCTCGAGAAGCTGTTCGAACCGCACGGCGTCGACAGCGTGGGGTTGCACCGTCAGCCGGTATCCGCCCGCCTGCCCGTCGAGCGACCCGTCCGGCAGTACCCGGCGCAGCCGGGAGACCAGTGCCTGCAAGGCGTTCGCCGCATCGGAGGGCGGCTGCTCACCCCAAATCCAGTCGACCAGCGCCGCTTTCGAGACCGCGCGACCGGGTTCGAGCGCGAGGGCGATCAAGAGCGCCCGCAACCGGGTGCCCGGTACCTCGATCAATCCGCCGTCGTCTAGTCGGATCTCGAGCGGTCCAAGCATCCCGATCTGCACCGGCCCATTCTGCCGTGGACGATCGGCCGTCAGCGGGGCGCCCGTCCCTGGGGTGACAAGCGCTCCGATGGCCTCGACCGACAACGACCAATCCAGCGCCGCAGGAGTATGCGCCGCGGCGCGGCCGACCCGCTGCTGCGATGAACGTGTGGTGACAACGCGGCCGGGCGGCGGTGACACTTCCGGCCGGTGCCGTATGGCCGGTCACCCTCGGCACGAGCGGCGCGTGCCAGGCGATGAGCAGCGGAGTCGACCATATCGGCGTATCGACGACTCGTGTTGTGGGCGAGACGAATTCCTGTCGTCGAACGGTGTCGATGGGCGTGTCAGGCCGGTGTCAGGGCGGTATCAGCCAGGCCCGCGACAGTATCCCTGTGAATAGTTCAGCGATTGCAGGTTCTGGGTTGCGAAAGGCGTACGGGGACGAGCCAGCGCCTGCCACCCGGTTCCCGGCACTGCGCCTCGCCGTCCCGGCCGAAGAGGTACCGCCGCGTGATGGCGCACTCGTCTGCGGCATGCGCTCCCTGCCCCTCACCCGGGGTCACCGGTGGAACTGAGGGTGGACCGGGAGCGCTGCATCAGCGCAGGCATGTGCGTATGGACCGCCCCCGAAGTATTCGACCAGGACACCGGGGACGGCCGGGTGGTGCTGCTGAACCGCACACCCGCACCCGAACAGGGGCCTGTCGTCCGCGAGGCCGCCCAGGTGTGCCCGTCCGGCGCGATCACCCTCGTCCCCGGCGACTAGCCGAGTCTCCGGCACAACAACCGCAACGAAGGAAAACCCGATGACCCGAGCGATTCCCATCCCGAACGGCCTCCCCACGGAGCGCGATGCGAGCCCCTTCGACCCGCCCCGCGACATCACCCGGCTGCGCGAGACTCACCCGGTCTGCCCCTTGATCTTCCCCGACGGTCACGAGGGCTGGCTCGTCACCGGCTACGACGCGGTCCGCCGGCTCATGGCCGATAACCGGTTCAGCTCCCGCCAGGACATCGGCATTCTGCACGTGCCGTACGAGACCCCCGGCATGCCCGTCGCGACCGAGCCGTCCCCGCAGGTGCCGGGCTTGTTCGTCGCCATGGACCCGCCGGATCACACCCGGTTGCGGCGCAAGCTCACCGGCGCGTTCACCGTCAAACGCATGAAGCAGCTCGAAGAGCACATCATCGACATCACCGAACGGCAACTGGACGAGATGGCGCGTCTGACCCCGCCGGTCGACCTGGTCAAGGCGTTCGCGCTGCCGGTGCCCTCGCTGGTGATCTGCGAGTTGCTCGGCGTCCCCTACGCCGACCGGGAGAACTTCCAGGTGAACTCCGCCAAGTTCCTGATCAAGGACCAGCCGCTCGAAGAGAAGATGGCCGCGTACGGCGCGATGACCACATACCTGGCCGAACTGGTCACGCGCAAACGCGCCGAACCCGGCGAGGACATCCTGTCCGACCTGGCGCTCCATGACGACCTCACCATCGAGGAGCTGACCGGCGTCGCCTTCCTGCTGCTGCTCGCGGGCCACGAGACCACCGCCAACATGCTGGCACTGGGCACGTTCGCGCTCCTGGAGCACCCCGACCAGCTGGCGCAACTGCGCGCCGATCCCGATCTGGTGCCCGGCGCCGTCGAGGAACTCCTGCGCTACCTGTCGGTCGCCGATATCTTCTATCGCTACGCCACGGAGGACATCGAACTCGGCGGCGAGACAATCGGCAAGGGATCGACCGTCGTCGTCTCGTTGCTGGCCGCCAACCACGACCCCCAGCGCTTCGAGAATCCCGACGCCCTGGATATCCACCGCACGGCGCGCGGTCACCTGTCCTTCGGCCACGGCATCCATCAATGCCTGGGCCAGCAACTGGCCCGCATCGAGATGCGCGCCGGTTTCGCCGGACTGCTGCGCCGCTTCCCGACCCTCGAGCTCGCCATCCCCGCCGGTGAGGTGAGACTCAGGACGGACATGAACATCTACGGCGTCCACGAATTGCCGGTCACCTGGACGGAAACGGCCGGGTAAGGCCGTCGAATACCGGAAGAGTCTCAGGGCGGGGATGCGGTGGATCCCCGCCCTGAGGGCTTGTCGAGAAACTGCGTTTCGATGGTGTGTGCGGCGGCTTCGATGATGGTGCGGATGCGGGATTCCGGCAGAGCGGAGTCGGGAAAGAAGACTTGCCGGTTGACCAGTCCGTCGATGACGGTGACGCAGAGTTCGGCGGCCGTCGTGTCCACGGTGTAGCCGGCCTCGGCGTACCGGTCGCGGATCAGTTGGACGAAGGCGGCGCGTGCTGTCTCGAAGTGGCGGTGCAGTTCGTCGTTGGAGCGCGCTTCGGCGAGCAGATGATGCCTGGCGAGCACCCGGTGCCGGGCATGCGGTGCGGTCATCTCGAGGACGAAGTCCCCGGCGATGCCGGCCAGGCTCTGTGACGGCGATTCCGGGGTATCGAAATGGCGTGCGGCGACGGCCATGTCCCGGGCGAACAGTTCGTCGCAAGCCATTTCGAGCAGCCGTTGCCTGGTCGGCGCGTGGTAGTTGACCGAGCCGGACGGTAGTTGCGCGGCCGCGTCGACCCCGCGATGGGTGAGGCCGCGCGGACCGTGTTCGCCGAGCACGCGCAGCGCGGCCTCGGCGATGAGAGCGCGCCGCTGTGCCGAGTCCTGCCGCTGCCGCCTCGGTTGTGTCATGTCACGAAACCTACCGACCTCGGGTCGCGGCGAAGCGTCCTCCGATAGTCTCAACATATGTTGAGACTATCGAAAATGCCTCGTCGTCGCGCGCTCTCGATCGCGACTGCTGCCGCGGGCGCGTTCACCGTTGTGGCGACCACCGCTTTCGCTCGCGCTGAAAACCGTCAGGACAACACCCGTTATGCCGGGTATTCGCCCGGCGATCGAACCCGGCCGTACGCGCGGTTCATGGCCGAGCGCACGGCTCCAGCACAGCCTGATGTCACCGCCGCCTATGCGGCGCAGGCAACGCCGAGCGAGCGGATCCCGGCCTTTTCGTCCTTGGTGGCCGATTTGGCGCCGACGGGCTATTCGCCGATCGAAACCGGATACGGGCAAACCGATTCGGGGACCGTGTGGGTCGCGGTCCGTACCGAGATGCCGCGCGTGACGGCGGCGATGTGGGATTGGTGGTTCGGTTGGCACATGGTCGAGTCCGCGCGGTACAAGCTGTGGCATCCGGATGCGCATTTGTACAGCGAAGTGGCCGTCGACCGGCTCGGCGCACCGATGGCCGACCGGAAACGGTATGTCGGAAACATCTCGTATGTCGATGAATTCATCGGCCCGAAGCCGCAACAGCTCGCCATCGCATTCCATGATCCGGTCGCGTACGGCTTCGCTGTCCCCGACGAACACACCGTGATTCTCGGCCGCGTCGGCAGTAGCGTGGCGCCGGTAGATCTCGGCTGGTTAGCGCACCAAGTGCGGCCCATCGAAGGCGGCTGCGAAATGCGCAGCCGTTTCTATCTCGGGCTGTACGGGCTGCACGCACCCGATCCGCTGCCCACTGCCCGTGCGATCCAGCGCGGCGCCGCTGCCGACGCGCGAGATCTGCTACCCGGTCTGGATCTGGCCCGGGACCTGATGATGCACTGCGGTCAGGAGATGAACCACCTCGCGCAGTTCCTGCCGGAGTTGTATCACGAATTCAAGGGATGATCTTCCGGCCGATCGTACGTGGGGCCGTCGGATCGGCATATCGCCGAGGACGACATCCGCGAAAGTACGCAGATCCTACTTTGATACTCCCCGGTAACTGCCCTAGCTCCTAATAGCCAATTAGTAGCTGACTACCTATTTTCAACCCTGGGGAGCCGCTGACATCGACCTTCGCGCGTAGCCGCTGATTGCGGGAAAAGAACATGTTGACGGATGCGAACCGCCACGGGCAGAATCGGCCGGGTCGGAACAGGGGGTGGAGGAGTTATGCGCGTTAAAACGGATATACATTTCGACGTCGCCGTCGATCCCGCCCAGGTCTTCGATGCCGTCGCCGCGATCGAAATGCTTCCCGAATGGTCGACGTATTCGGATGCGCGCGTGGCCACTCGCGGCGAATCCGGTCGGCCACAGCGGGTTTACGTGACCGCCGACACCCCGCTCGGCAGGTCCGATCTCCAGGTGCTGGAATACGAATGGACCGAAGATCGCGTGTCCTGGCAGGTCGTGGACAGCTGTGTCGGTCTCGGTGGCGGCGGCTGGTTCGAGGTATCCGAGGATCGCACGGGCGCGCAGGTCTGGTATCACACCGAGTTGCAGTCCTCCCTGCTGCTGCCCGGCCTTCTCCTCAAGCGCAGCGTTCGGCGGGAGAGCGAGACCGTGGCGCGGAACTTCATCGAATTCGCCGAAGGCTTCACCGCGCCTCCGCAGTCGCGCGCGGTATAGCAGTCACTTATCGAACCGGTCCCGGGGCGAGTGTGCCCGCGGGCGGGGGAGCGTTCTGAGCACTGCGGCCGGGCGCGCTGGGCGGCGTCGAGCGGCGTCTCAGGATTTCCCGGCCGCCCGCCGTAGCTGAGCCTCCGCCTCACCGGATGGCGTGCCGGCGGGGATCACAACCAGCGTCGCCTCAGCACCGTTCGACCCGATCAGGTGCATGACGCCGGGCGGCTGACCGGTGTCGGGTCCGTGTACTTCGATGCCGTCCTGGCGGTCGATGCGGCGTTGGGTGAGGCTGATGGCGTTCCAGTCGAAGCTGACCCGTTCGGTGGGGCCCAGCCGGGGAGTGAGGGCGCTGATCAGGTCGTGCAGCTCGGCGGAGAGGTTGTCCGTCCATGGCCACCAGCCGCCGTCGACCTGTCCGGAGCCGGTTCCGGATTCGCGCAGCAGCAGTCGTGGGGTGCGGGTGGGCGTCCGGAAGGGTTGGCGCCCGGGCGGAGGCGGACCGGTGGTGGGGGTCATGTCGAAGTGGTTTGTGATCGGACGGGTACTGATTCTGGGCATGGTCTATTCCTTCGGGTCAGCCGGTAAGGGTCGCGGATTCGGGTATCACGGAGGCCATCAAGGCGGTGTGTGCGATGTCCTCGTCGGTGTCCGACGGGATGACGCGGAGCACGATCAGGTCGTTGTCGCGGCCGAAAAGGTACATCGTGTTCCACAGTTCGAAGACATAGGAGTCGAGCCGGACGGTCTGACCGCCGTGGACGGTGGTGTGCCTGGGCGCGTCCGCCCAGCACGTGGGGTCGTAGACGACGCGCCAGATGGGGCCGAGTCGCACTGTGAGCACGGCAAGCAGATCGGGCAGTTCGGCGGTCAGGTCATCGGAGCGGGGCCACCACGCGCCATCGATGTAGTCGCCACGGTGCACTTTCGGCTTCAACCTCAGCCGGGGGGTGTAGTCGGGTGGAACGCAGTGCCGGGCGTAGGTCGGATGCGCCTGTTCGGATGTCGCGCTCATAACGCTGTTACGAATTCGCATGTCGTGTCGTCCTCTCGCGGGAGCGCCGCGTCGTCGGCCGATGGTGGCGCGATGGCTTGGATCGCCGGTCGGTTCGGACGCTGGTCGAGCGCCTCGTAAACGAACCGGTGAGCGGTTGGAATCGGGCGCACAAGGTCTCTCGAAGCGGCCGCGGCGGCCGCGATCTCCGGAGCCGGTCGGCGAAAGTCACGGGGTTCGGACGCCGTGTTCCTCCAGTAGACGCCGATCGGGTCGTGATGTCAACACTGTAGGTCTACACTCGAGACGGTAAATGGGCTCTGCGGGCGTTGGAGGCATCGAGATGGCCGAACCGGTTGATCGCGTGGGTTCTCGCACAACAAATCGGCGTCCCCAGCGGCGGTCCGGTCGGGGTGCAGGCACCGTCACGAGGGCAGTCGTGCTGAGCGCGGCGCTCGAGATCATCGATCGCGACGGTGTCGAGGGACTGTCGATGCGCCGGTTGGCCGAGGCGGTAGGGCGGGATCCGATGGTGATCTATCGGCACGTACCGAACAAGGCGGCGGTGCTCGACGGCGTGGCCGAACTCGTGTTCGCGCAGATGTCGATCGATGCCACCGATCCGGATTGGGCCGCGCAGTTGCGGGCGGTCGCCCGGGATTTCCGGCGGCTGGCGCTGGCGCATCCGCGGGTGGTGCCGTTGCTGGTGACCCGGCCGTTGGCTACGCCGCTGGGGTTGCGTCCGTATGCGGTGGTCCGCCCCCTCGAAGACATCCTCCAGTTGCTGACCGGTGCCGGATTCTCCGGCGCCGCCGCGCTCCATGTCTACCGCGCGGTGTTCGGCTTCCTGTATGGGCACGTTCTCAACGAGTTGCAGGAGATCGTGGAACGTCCCGAGGAGACCGACGAGGTGCTGCGGCTCGGTCTGTACCGCCTCCCGCTGGCGGAGTTCCCCCTGCTGCGTGAACTCGCGCCTGTCCTGGCCGCTTACGACGGCGAAGCCGAACTCGAACGCGGCATCGACATCCTGCTCGCCGGGCTGGGCGTCACCCTGCTCGAACCCGGTACGAGGTGACTGCTGTCGACGTTGTACATCTACGTTGCAGACCTGAGTCGTTGCGAAACGTAGACTGATGACCACCGTTCACGTATCCGCTGTCGGCCGGTCGACAGTCCATTGCCGCGCAACCGGAAGACGACCTTCGATGACCTCGAAGGACAAAATCGCACCAGGTCCGGTCGGGCCCTCCACATCTACCGACGCCGCCGGCCGAGACCGACGAAGACAGCCGCCGCGGGACGGATGTCGGAGGCAGCCGTCCCGGCGGCACCACCGCACTGGCCGGGCGCGAGCTGAAGCAGCGTTCACCAACTGACTCCGAGCTCGGCCGTCCGGAGATGTCGGCTCTCGTCACGGCGGAGTGCTCCAGAGACGAGGTGCTGACGAATGGCAATCACGCAGGTCGCGGCTTACGCGCATCTGAGCGAGACGGATATCGAAGCGATGGGGCGGGAGTTCGATGCGCTTCGCCGTGACATCCTCGAGCGACGCGGCGCCCGGGACGCCGCCTACATCCGCCGGACGATCGCGTTCCAACGAATCCTGGAAACCGTGTCCCGGCTGGTGATCGCAGGCACTCGGATGAAAGCCGGGTGGCTGCTGGGGACGACGGCGCTGGCGGCGGCGAAGAGCATCGAGAACATGGAGATCGGCCACAATGTGTGCCACGGCCAATGGGATTGGATGAACGACCCGGAAATCCATTCCACGACCTGGGAATGGGATATGGTCGGGCTGTCGTCGCAATGGCGCTATGCGCACAACTATCGCCATCACATGTACACGAATGTGCTCGGCATGGACGACGATATCGGCTTCGGCGTGATGCGGGTGACCCGCGATCAGCGGTGGCGGCCGCGGCTGCTGTTGCAACCGTTGCAGAACCTGTTCCTGGCGATGACTTTCGAATGGGGCATCGCCTTGCACGATTTGGGCTCCGAGCGTGCCCGCACGCCCGGACCGGCGGAGGAAGCCGACCAGGGCAGAGCGCTGATCCGGAAGATCGCACGGCAGGTCGGCAAGGACTATGTGCTCTTTCCGGCGCTGAGCGGCCGGCGCTGGCGACGCACGCTCGCCGCGAACACCGCCGCCAACCTTCTACGTAATCTCTGGGCTTATGTGGTGATCTTCTGTGGTCACTTCCCGGACGGCGCGGAGAAATTCACCGCTGCCGGGGTGGAGCACGAGACGAAGGCCGAGTGGTATCTGCGGCAGATGCTCGGCAGCGCGAACTTCGAGGCCGGGCCGGTACTCGCGTTCATGAGCGGGAACCTGTGCCACCAGATCGAGCACCATCTGTTCCCGGACCTGCCCAGCAACCGATACGCCGAGATGGCCGTGCGGGTGCGCGCGATATGCGACAAATACGATCTGCCCTACACCACCGGGCCACTGATCCGGCAGTATCTGCTGACCCTGCGCACGATCCACAAGCTGGCTCTCCCGGACAGTGTGCTGACCGCGACCTCCGACGACGCGCCCGAGACCGCCTCGGAGCGCAAGTTCGACGCCCGCGCGGCGACCGGAGCCGCCGCGTTTCCCCGGCGCGGCCTGCGCACCGCGCTGCTGCTCACCGGCCGGCCGCGCTCTTGAGTGTCCGATTTCCGCTGCGCGGCAACGCACGGTCGGAGCGTTCAGATCTCGATGTGCGCGCCCATGATGACGGTGCGTTCGCGGGGCAGACCGAATTGCTCGGCGGCGTCGGCGGTGATGTAGGAGGTGGCGATGAACAGCCGTTTGCGCCATGCGGCCATCGTCGGCTCGGCGCCTGCGCGCAGTTCGATCTTCGACAGGAAGTAGGACGCCTGGTCCAGTTGTAAGGGCCCCTCGGTGACGGCGGGGTCCACCAACGCCAGCGCGCCGGGCACGTCCTGGGCCTCCAGGTAGCCGAACCGGGCGAGGACGTGGATGATCCCGTCTTCGGTGTAGCCGAGGGGGTCGACGCTGATCCGCTGATCGGCCGGAACGCGCGGTACGGGTTCGGTCTCGATCGACATGATCACGACGTGCGCGTGGCGTACGTGGTTGTGTTCGGCGTTGGCTCGCATGGCCAGCGGCGCGGTTCGTTTGCCGCGGTTGAGGAAGACGGCCGTGCCGGGGACCCGGAGTATCGACGGGTCGTCCCCGGCGTGCAGGCGATCGATGAATTCGCGCAGTGACCCTTCCCGCCGCTCGCGTTCGGCGCTGACGATTTCGCGTCCGCGCTGCCAGGTGGTCATGACGGTGAACGCGGTGAGGCCGATCAGCAGCGGCAGCCACGCGCCGTGCACCAGCTTGGTCAGATTCGCCGCGACGAACAGTAGGTCGACCGACATCAGGGGGACGGCGCCCAAGGCGAGCAGCCACAGCGGGATATGCCACCGGGCGCGGGCGATGTAGAAGAACAGCAGGGTGGTGATGGTGATCGTGCCGGTTACCGCCATGCCGAAGGCATAGGCCAGCGCTGCCGAACTGCGGAAGGCGAACACCAGGGTGAGCACCGAGACCAGCAGCAGCCAGTTGATCCACGGAACGTAGATCTGGCCCACCGTGGATTCGGAGGTGTGCGCGATCCGCAGCCGGGGCAGGTAGCCGAGCCGGGCGGCTTGGGACGCCACCGAGTACGCCCCGGTGATCACCGCTTGGGAGGCGATCACCGTCGCCGCGGTGGCCAGCAGCACCAGCGGCAGTCGGCCCCAGGTCGGCACGAGCAGGAAGAAGGGGCTGCTGACGTGCCGGGAGTCGCCCAGGATCAGCGCTCCTTGGCCGAGATAGCTGAGAATGCACGCCGGGAACACCAGGATCAGCCAGGCCCGGGTGATCGACCGCCGGCCGAAATGACCCATGTCGGCATACAGCGCCTCGGCTCCGGTCACCGCGAGGACGACCGCGGCCAAGGCGAAGAAGGCGGTGCCGATATGGCCGGCCAGGAAACCCAGCGCGTAGGTCGGGGACAGGGCGCGCAGGATCTGCGGATGATCGGCGATGCCCGCCACCCCACACGCTCCGATGGTCAGGAACCAGACGATCATCACCGGCCCGAACACCCGGCCCACCGCCGAAGTGCCCCGGCGCTGCACCAGGAACAGCGTCACGATGATCACCGCGGTGATGGGCACGACGAACTCCCGCAGCGACGGCTCCACGACCTCGATCCCTTCGACCGCGGACAGCACGGAGATCGCCGGGGTGATCATGCTGTCGCCGAAGAACAGCGAAGCGCCGAAAATCCCCAGCGCCGCCAGCACCGCGGTCTGCCGCCGCCCGTGTTGCGAGCCCCACCGCCGCAGCAGCGTGATCAGCGCCATGATGCCGCCCTCGCCGTCGTTGTCGGCGCGCAGAGCCAGCAGGATGTAGGTGATCGTGACGATGATGGTCACCGACCAGAACACCAGCGAGATCACGCCGTACACGTTGTCGGTGGTGACCGGGACCGGATGCGGGTCGCGGGGATTGAACACCGTCTGGATGGTGTAGATCGGGCTGGTTCCGATATCGCCGAACACCACGCCCAGAGCGGCGATCACCACGCCCAACCGCGCGGTGTCGTGCGCGTTCGCCGCGGCGGGCGCCGGGGACCGTGCCTCGTCGGATGTGGTCGTGTACTGCTGATCGCTCACGGCGATCCTCCTCGCGCGGGTTCCTGGGCAGCTCCGGGCGCACGACTCAATACGACACGCGCGTCATGCGGATCTCGGAGATCGACATGCCCCGGCGGCGGCGGAACAATCCGCGCAGGGTTCCGGCGTTGAGATAGCCGACCTTGGCGGCCACCGCGTCCACCGTGAGCGTTGTGGTGCGCAGCAGGTGCACGGCCCGCTCGAGGCGGATGTCGTGCACGAATTCGGTAGGGGACATGCCGAGTTCGGCGTGTGTGGCCCGTTGCAAGCTGCGTTCGGTGACGCCGATGGCGCGGGCGGCGTGGGCGATCCGGAAATTCTCGCCGAGATGTTCGCGGACCCAGCGTTCGAAAGCCGCGGTGACGGAATCGCCTCTGGCGATGATCTCGGGAACGATGAACTCGCGTTGCGGTCGTCCCGCACCGACCGCGAGGTAGCGCATCGCCCGCTCGGCCACCGCCGGGCTCTTGCTGGCGATCAGCGACAGCGCTAGGTCCATGTGCGACAGCGCCGCGCCCGCGGTGGTGACGCCCTGGCCGCGGCACAGCGTCCGGCCCTCGTCGAGTTCGATCCGCGGATAACGGCGCCGGAAGCTGGGGCCGAGCCACCAGCTCGTGGTCGCCGGGGAGCCGTCCAGCACGCCCGCCTCGGCCAGGAAGAACGTTCCGGTGCAGGCGCCGGCCAGATGCGCGCCCCGATCGCGGGCGGCGACCAGCCGGTCGAGCACAGGACGGCTGGCCGGTGCGGAGATGAGGTCGATCAGCGCCGCGGCCTCTAGAACGTTCACGGCGGGCACGATCATCAGCTCGAATTCGTCGCCGAGCTCCTCGAGCGGGATCGTCGGCACGATGTTGCCGTTGCCCGAGCGCACCGTGGCGCCGAACGACGCGGTGTAAATCCGCCAGGGCTGCGGCGGATCGGGGAGTTCGGTGCGCACGGCATTGGCGGTGTTGAAGGTCTCCAGCAAAGCGGCGTATCCGAAATCGGCTACGCCGTCCACCACGAAGACGACGACGTCCATGTCGGAAACGGTACCGAAGATGTCGTTGACGACACTCGGTTCCACGGAAGTTCTGTCCTACTGTCATCGCGAGACGGCTCGCCCCCGGAGTCGTTCGCATTCGCCGTACCTCGTCGCTTGGGAGTTCGCGTGACCATGATCGAAACCACCGGGACGCACCACATCCGGTTGACAGTGACCGATATCGCACGGTCCCGCGCCTTCTACCGAGACGTGCTCGGCTTCCCGATCGCCGCCGAATCGCCGGGCAGCCCGGACGATCCGGCGGTGCGCGCCGATCCGATGCGCCTGTTCGGCGGGGTGGTCTTCCAGGCCAACGGCATGTTGCTCGGCCTGCGCCCGGTGGCCGCCGCGACGGACCGATTCGATTCCGAGCGTGTGGGTTTGGACCACCTCAGCTTCGCCGTCCCGGCGCGCGACGATCTGGTGGCCGCGGCCGCCCGCCTGTCCGAGGCAGGCATCGAACACGGCGAGATCAAGGAAATGGCCGATTTCGGCATCGCTATCCTCTCGTTCTCCGATCCCGATGGCATAAATCTCGAACTCACTGCGCCACTGTGAGTTTGCAAGCGCCCAGCGCGGGCATGCCCGATCCGGAATGAACGCTGTTCTGATGAAGGCTTCGACGACCGGCCGCGAAATCCGTGTGGTCGTGCCGAGGAGGTAGCCGATGCTGGTCCAGCGTGCGCGGCCACGAAAGCTGTCCGAGAGTTCGGCGTTGCCGAGCCCGAGCGCTCTGCTGTGCGCGCTGGGTGGACAGCACGTGCAGGGCCCGGTGAGCCGGTGGGCGCGCGAACTGACCGAACTGCACCGGCAGCGCCGTGAGCAGGCGCGCGACCTGGTCGAGCTCGAGCGGTACCGTGCCGAGTTGGTCGACCGGATCGACACCTGGGCGACCTTGCAGCTGCCGTCCGCCGCGTCGGGTGTGCGTCTGCACGACGTCAGCCTGGGCGTGATGATCGACCGGATGGCCGCCGTCGCGGAAGAAGCGTTCCATCTGCTGATGAACGACGATCCGGGTGGCGAGCGCATGCACGTGGCATGGACTCGGCTGGCGGAATTGGAGATCGCCTACACCGATCTGGTGCGTGCGGTCGGTGACGGGCGTCGTCGTCTCCCGCCGAAACGGATCGGGCCGTTGCCGGCACCGGGGACCGAATGATCTCCGGGCCGGGCGGTCGAGCGCCGCATCCGGGGGCCGGCCTGCCCCCCGGAGGGAAGGTGCTGGTCATCCGCGCTGCCGACCGTAGTGGAGAGTGCGCGCACGGCGTCGTGACCTGCCGCCGCGGGCGAAGCGGCGCGTGTTGTGCCGTGGCCGATCGAAACGAGTCGAGGAGAGGGCGTAGGCTGAGCGCTCCGACGGACGGCGCGACTTCTGGGAGCGGTGCATGAGCAAGGCTGAGGGGACTCCTCCCGCTACGACGCGGACCGGCACGATCAGCGTGCGGGTGCCCGCGGTGTCCGAACAGCTGGCGATGCTGCGTGCCTTGGCCGAGACAGTCATGCTCATGGCCGATTTCGGTATAGATGAGGTGACCGATATCCGGCTGGCCCTCGACGAGGTGGCCAGCGCGCTGGTGCTGGACGCGGTGGACGGGGCAGAGCTCGAGTGCGGGTTCGGTTTCGAGGACGACGCGGTGGAGGTGCGCGTGTCCACCGTCACGGTGTCGGACACCAGCCCGGACGAGTCCGGTTTCGGCTGGCACATCGTGTCGACCCTGACCGATGCGGTCTCGGCTACGCGAGGCGCGCACGATTCCGCCGCGGGCGGCTACCCGACTGTCGTCGACTTCCGTTGGGTGCGCGGCGGCTCGAATAATGCGTAGCGAGTCGAATCAGGCCGGCGCCAAGCGCAAATCGCGGGGAGACAGCTACGACAATATCGAGCCGCTCTTCGCCGAACTCGCCGCGCTTGCCCCGGACGATCCACGCCGGGAAGCCGTGCGCGCCGAGTTGATCGAGCGTTGCCTGCCATTGGCCGAACACATCGCCCGCAAGTTCAGCGGGCGCGGCGAAAGCTTCGAGGACCTGCTGCAGATCGCGCGGGTGGGCATGCTCGCCGCCGTCGACCGCTTCGATCCGGGGCACGGCGCGACCTTCCTGTCGTTCGCCGTGCCGACGATCATGGGTGAAGTGCGCAGGCATTTCCGCGACTACGCCTGGTCGGTGCGAGTGCCGCGGCGGCTCAAGGAGATCCAGTCCACCATCGGTCCCACGGTGGAGATCCTGTCGCAGCGGCTGGGCCGGATGCCGCGGGCGCGGGAGATCGCCGAGGAACTGGGCGCGGACCTGACCGAGGTGACCCAGGCGCTCATCGCACGCAACGCCTACCAGACCTCCTCGATCGATGCCGCCTCCGACACCGACGACTCGGAATCCGGCGGCCCCTCGCTGCTGGACTCGCTCGGCGCCGAGGATCCGGACTTCAGCACCGTGGAGAACTATCTGGCGGTGAAGCCGCTGCTGGCCGCGCTGCCGGAGCGGGAGAAGCAGGTGCTGGTGATGCGCTTCTTCGACTCGATGTCCCAGGAGCAGATCGCCCAGCGGATCGGCTGCTCGCAGATGCAGGTCTCGCGGATTCTGTCGAAGACCTTGAAATCGCTGCGCGAGCAGGCTCTGCGGGACTGAGCGAGCGGACCTTCACTCGCCGGTCAGCTCGTCGTGGTATTCGCGCATCGCTTGGACCACGGCGACCAGGACGCGGTGCGCGGCGGCCAAATCCGCGGCGGGCAGGTCGGCCATCGCGGCGCGGGTCTGCCGCCCGAGCGGGGTGAAGAAGCCTCGGGCCACGTCCATGCCGTGCTCGTCGTAGTGCAGGATGACCCGCCTGCGGTCGGCCGGGTCGGCGGCGCGGCGTAGGTGACCGGACTCGATCATGCGCTCGACCAGGTAGGTCACCGCCGATGAGGAGATGCCCATCAGCTTGCCGAGCGCGCCCGCGGTGAGCGGCGCGCCCTCGATCTCGGCGGTCGCGACGTGCATCAGTGCGCGAAAGTCGTTGGCGCGCAGTTCGTGTGTTCGGGCGAAGACCTGTCCGATCTGCTCGGAGATCGCGGTGAGGGCGCGGATGTCGGCGGCGATGCCGGTTTCCAGTCCATCACGGTCCGGCCCGTCCGCATTCGGCTCGGGGGTCAACGGCGCATCCTTTTCCACACGGGGGATCAGCGTAGTTCAGCCGGTGTCTCGATTGCTTAATATTTCAGTTTCTGAGAGAGTTGCGGGGTGAGCGCTTGGGATCGCTATGCGTCGGTGGTGACCGCCCGGACCTCGTGGGTGCTGCTCGTGGCGCTCGCCGCGGCTTCGATAGGCCTGATCGGGGCGGTGGGTGAGAACGAGTCCGCCGGGCAGGCACCGACCGCGCTGCCGTCCTCGGCAGAGGCGGCCCGGGTCGAACAGGCGCTGGAGGAGTTCCCGGACGCGGGGACGGCCGCGGCCATCGTCGTGGTCACACGCGCCGATGGCGGCGAACTGACCGACGCGGACCGCGATGCCACCGCCGCGGCGGTTTCCCGCGCGGCTGGACGTACACCCGGTCCCGGCGACCTGATCGCCGCGCCCGACCGGAAGGCGGCGATCGGGCAGGTGTCCGTGGACGCCGACCTGAACGGATTCGCGCTGACCGACCGCATCGAGGAGATCCGTGCCGCCGCGCGGGACGGATTGCCCGACGGGCTCGTTCTGCAGGTCACCGGCGGTCCGGCCTTCGGCGCCGACATCGCCGACTCGTTCTCCGGCGCGAACGTCACCCTGCTGGCGGTGACCGCGGTGGTCGTGGCGGTGCTGCTGATCGCGACGTATCGCTCCCCGGTGCTGTGGCTGGTGCCGCTCGCGGTGGTCGGTGCGGCCGACCGGGTGGCCACCGGCGCGGGAACCGCGCTGGCGCGCCTGACCGACCTGACCTTCGACGGCTCGACCTCCGGTGTGACGAGCGTGCTGGTGTTCGGTGCCGGCACCAACTACGCGCTGTTGCTGGTGTCGCGCTATCGCGACGAACTGCACCGGGAATCCGATCACCGCGCGGCGCTGCGGCAGGCGGTGCGGCGGGCCGGGCCGGCGATCCTGGCCAGCAACGTGACGGTGGTGGCCGCGCTGCTGGTGCTGCTGCTGGCATCGGTGCCGAGCACGCGCAGCCTCGGTGTGATGGCCGCGCTCGGGTTGCTGGTGGCGGTGGTATTCGTCCTGCTCGCGCTGCCCGCCGCGCTCGCGTTGTGCGGGCGCAAGGTGTTCTGGCCGTTCGTGCCGCAGGCCGATGGCCGCGACACGGCGGACGAGGGAGTCTGGCACGCGATCGCCGCGCGCGTGGTGCGCAGGCCCGCTCTGGTCGCAGGCAGTGCGATCGCGGTGCTCGCGGTTTGCGCGACCGGGCTGCTGTCGACCCAGGTAGGACTCTCGCAGACCGAGCAGTTCCGGGTCCGCGCGGAATCGGTGCAGGGATTCGACGCCCTCGCGCAGCATTTCCCCTCCGGGGCTTCCGATCCCGCGATCGTTCTCGCGCGCAGCGATGCGGCGGCGGAGATCGATACGGCATTGCGCCGCACCGAGGGCGTGGTGCTGACGTCGCAGACGGGGACCGCACCGACCGGACTGACCCGCTGGTCCGTGGTGATCGACGCGCCGCCGTCCTCCGCACGCGCCTTCGACACGATCGAGGCGCTGCGCGCGTCGCTCGCGCGGGTGCCCGGAGCCGACGCGCTGGTCGGCGGCACCGACGCCCAAGCGCTGGATGTGCAGACCGCCGCGAGCCGGGACCGCGAGGTGGTCATCCCGCTCATTCTCGTCGTCGTGCTCGTGGTGCTGCTCGCGCTGCTGCGCGCGGTGCCCGCCGCGCTCCTGCTGGTCGCGGTGACGGTGCTGAGCGCGCTGGCCGCGCTGGGGTTGGGCAGCTGGATGAGCGAGCACGTGTTCGGATTCCCGGCGCTGGACATCAGCGTGCCGCTGTTCGCGTTCCTGTTCCTGGTCGCCCTCGGCGTCGACTACACGATCTTCCTGGTCACCAGGGCGCGCGAGGAGACGCCGCAGTACGGCACCACGCACGGCATGGTGCGGGCGGTGTCGGTGACCGGCGCGGTGATCACCAGTGCGGGCATCGTGCTGGCCGCGGTGTTCTGCGTGCTCGGCGTGCTCCCGCTGATCACCCTGACCCAGGTCGGCATCGTGGTGGGCCTCGGCATCCTGCTCGACACGTTCGTCGTGCGCACGGTGGTGATCCCGGCACTGTTCAGCCTGATCGGGCGCATGCTCTGGTGGCCGAGCGAGTTGCGGCTCGTCGAGGAGGACGGCGCGACCTCCGGCGCTGATCAGTCGGCCGGTGACCAGCCGGGGCTGCGCGACAAGTAGCCGCAGGGGCGCGCCATGGCGGCGTCGCGCAGGTTGCCGGATCACGGAGAATCGTGGCGGCCACCTTGCCCGGCGCTCGCGGGCAGCGCCGACGTCCGGCCGCATTCACCCTCAGGCTCGGCACCCGAGCAGCCGATTCGGTGGAGCGCGCGGAAGGAGACCAAGAGAGCGGATGACCGCGAGTGCGGTCATCCGCTCTGGGAGGCGTACCTCTGCCTTCGCTGCGGCCATGCGCCGCGTTGCCGGGCGGACTACATCCGCAGCGCTGTTCAGCAGTGGTCAGTGCTTGAAGGCGTCCTTGACCTTCTCGCCGGCGTCCTTCAGGTCGGACTTGACCTTGTCGGTGCGGCCTTCGTCGCGCTTCCCCCGGTCGCCCGTCGCCTCGCCGACCTTCTCTTTGGCCTGACCAGCGACTTTATCGGCCTTGTTCTTCGCCTTGTCGACTGTGCTCATGTCACAACCTCCTTGTGAAGAGACCGGCCGACCATCTTCAGCCGGTCTTTTGCGCAGTAGCCCGATAGAGCGCGGCCAAACATCCGGAATTCCTCGCAAAGCAGAAGACCCGGTCGAAACCGGGTCTTCGCGAGAGTGCGCAGCGAAAAGCGACGAGTCGCACGGTGCGATGCGGCGCCGGAGCCCGCCGGGAAAGGCGAATTACGAGGCGGGAACCGTAGGTGGCGTGAGAAGCCCTTGGAGCACACCGACACCCGCTCCGACAGCCGCGCCGACGGCGATGGCCGGGGACGCGACGAACCCGTACCCGATGGCGGCGCCGAAGGCCATGACGGCTACCGTCCCGGTCGGAAACATCGGCAGGCCCGCGATGGCGCCGCAGACGGCGCCGATGACCGCGCCGATCGAGGCGACCGGCGAAGCCACCATGCTGCCCACCGAGGCGCCCATGGCGGTGGAACCGATGAGATCGGCGGCCATGCGATCGGAGCGCGACGGCTCGAAGCCCGCCGAGTCCAAGGTTTGCGCGATGCTTGCTTCCGGGCCCGCGATCGCATCGTTGAACATCTTGCCCTGCTCGGGAGTCAGGAAGTCCGGCCGTCCGATCACTATCGAACCGGCGCGCAGCGTGCCGGGAGGCGCCTCGATCGGCGCGACCGCTGGAGCCGGAGCGGCGGGGTTGGGCAGGTGCAGCCGCTGCGGGTCGATGGGGGCGAGCACGTTGGGATCCGGCATCGGCCGGTTGACGCTCAGGTCGTTGCGGCCTGCCGAAACCGGGGGCGCGGGTGGAACAGCCTCGGAGGGAAGGGCTCCGGGGTCGGCGGGATCCGCCGCCGGGGTGATGACGCCGACGGCGGGCGCCGGAGCGAACGGGAGCTGGACGGAGATCTCCGGCAGCAGCGGATCGGCGGTGGCGGTCGCGGCGCCGACCACGGACAACGGGATGGCGCCCGCGACGACCAGAGTGGCGGCACGGCGTAAGAAGGGGTGTGCTGGAGTTTCGGGTACTGCTATGCCCATGGACTTACCCACCTCATTCTCAAGAGGACATATACCTACCTTTCTAGTTCGATTCAGAAAGCCGTACGGATGCGCGAAAGTTGGATTTCTTTTCCGATAGCGAGGAACCGCGCACGCGCCGAATCGAATCCGTGCGACAGTATCGAATATTCGTGGCGCCGTACGACAACCGATGATGCCCGCATACGGCGAAATTGCTGACTCGAGTCGGGAAAACCGGCGGTAAACGGGTTTCCGCCCCGCTGCACGGCTTCCGGCCGCATCGCGGACAGTTGGAGTGCCCCAGGGGGTGATCGCTCCGGGGACAACGCGTCAGGAGACCGCGGCCGGTCCGGGGCGCGTCTGTGCCCTAGTCTGTCGGAATGGCAACTCCGAGTGTGTGGACCGTAACGACCACTACCCCCACCGAAGACGCTGCCCAATCCATCGCTCGCGCCGCGGTGACGGAGAAGCTGGCTGCGGGTGCGTTCATCACCGGCCCGATCAAGTCGGTGTTCTGGCACCTCGGCGAATCCGGTGAAGGCCAGGAGTGGCGCGTCGAGCTGCGAACCTCCGACGCCACCCGGGACAAGCTCGCCGCCAGGATCAACGAACTGCACCCTTGGGACAACCCGGAGCTGACCGGCCACCCCATCGCATGGTGCCCCGACGAGTACGCGGACTGGGTGGACCGCTCTACAGTGGCATAGCCGCATCTGCCTGTACGGTGGCCGTGTCCCGAATCCTCATCCGGTCGGGGCGCACTGTGCGGAGGAGGGGTGATGTTCGCGCTCGTCGTGAGGTTCGACCTGCAAGACGCCGGGAAGGCGACCGAGTTCGACAAGTTGGTGGCGGAAACCGTTCGAGCGATAACCGACTTGGAACCCGGGACGCTGGTGTACGCCACGCATACCGTCGAGGGCGAGCCGCTGTCGCGGATCTTCTACGAGGTGTACCGCGATCGTTCGGCCTTCGAGGAGCACGAGCGGCAACCACACACGCGCCACTTCCTCAGCCAGCGGGAGAACTACGTCGCTTCGTTCCGGGTGGAGTTCCTGTCGCCTGCCGACACGAAGGGCCTACCCGCGGCGGGCTGACCGGATCACAGGCGCGCGGCAATCCCGCACCATACGGCGAATCCGTGGACGGTGTCGACGCTGCGTGCTTCCGCACGAGCCAGCGCCCGCACCGTCTCGTGCACCATCGGATTCCAGCGAGTCTGCGCCGGGGCAATCGCTTTCGCGGTAAGCAGCGCATCCAAGGCGCGTGCGCGGTCCCCATGCAGGAGGTAGGCGCGCGACAGGTCGATGTAGTGATGACCCGCGCGCTCTTTCGGGGTGCCATCGGGGATGCGTGCACTTCGATGTCTGGTCCAGGCGCAGGTGAATACGGTTGTCCGGTCAGCTCGGCAACACCGACCCGGAGCGCCTTGGACACAGCCCCGAGAAACGTCGGCGATGCGGGGGCTGTCCGCTGCTCCACCGCACGAACAATTCCGAGAGAGATGTTCGCTTTCTCCGCCAGTGCCTTCTGTGTGAGGCCGGCGAGCTTCCGGGTCTGGGCCACGCGTGCTGCGATGGCAGCGCGGTCATCCATTTCGCTCACCCCTCCATTCAACGACATCCGTTCGTGCCCGAGTACTAGAAAGTTTGATACTTCGCGCGCCGTTTCGGGTTCACAGTCGTAGCCAGGCCCCGGCGCTGGGTGAAGCCCTTTCCTCGCAGAGGCATACCACCAGCGTCCGTGACGCAGCCGGAAAGAGCGAAAGCTTCTGGCGGCGGGTGCCTTTCATTCGAGGAGATGGGGAGTCGCGCGGGATGGGAGAGGCAGATGAGTTCCGGCTGTCCGAAGTGGGGTGCACTGCACCGGCCGGCCCGCGATGCGCAGCGTCACCACGAAGCTGTGGCGTTACGATGCTGCTGACGGGAAGTGGTTCGAGGAATGCGTTGTGCCGATCGGCGCGGACGGTCTCGCGTTCGCGGTCATCCGCGCGACCGGTAGCGAGACACCCGGGGTTACCGTGACCACTCGCGACGGGCGGGCGATCACAGTCGGGCCGCTCGCGGCCTGACCACGAGTCACCCGACGCCCCGGGGCCGATCACCCCGGGGCGCACCGCATCAGGAGGCCGCGTCGAATCCGGCGCGCAAGTCGGCGAGGATGTCGTCGATTCCCTCGATACCGACCGCGAGCCGGACCAGGCCGGGCGTGACGCCCGCGTTCAGCTGCTCTTCCGGCGTCAACTGCGAGTGGGTGGTGGAGGCCGGGTGGATCACCAGCGAGCGCACGTCACCGATGTTGGCGACGTGACTGTGCAGCCGCAGTGCCTCGACGAATCGCTTGCCCGCGTCCACGCCGCCGGCCAGTTCGAAGCCGATCACCGCGCCGGTGCCCTTCGGTGCGAGGGCGCGGCCGCGCTCGTACCACGGGGAGGACGGCAGGCCCGCGTAGGACACCGAGGTGACTTCCGAACGGCCGGTGAGGAATTCGGCCACCGCCTGCGCGTTCTGCACGTGCCGTTCGATCCGCAGGCTCAGCGTCTCCAGGCCCTGGCTGATCAGGAACGCGTTGAACGGCGAGACCGCCGAGCCGAGGTCACGCAGCAGTTGCACGCGCGCCTTGAGCGCGTAGGCGGGCGCGCCGAGCTCGGCGTACACGACACCGTGGTAGCTCGGGTCGGGTTCGGTGAAGCCGGGGAACCGGCCACCGGTCCAGTCGAACTTGCCGCCGTCCACGATCACGCCCGCGATGGCCGCGCCGTGTCCGCCGAGGTACTTGGTGGCCGAGTGCACGACGATGTCGGCGCCGTGGGCCAGCGGCTGGATCAGGTAGGGCGTGGCGACTGTGTTGTCCACGATCAGCGGGACCCCGTTGTCGTGGGCGACACCCGCGATCCCCGGGATGTCGAGGATGTGATTCTGCGGGTTGGACACCGTTTCGCCGTAGAGCGCCTTGGTGTTCGGGCGGATGGCGGCTTTCCACTGCTCGAGGTCGTCGGGGTCGTCGACGAAGGAGACCTCGATGCCGAGCTTGGGCAGCGAGTAGTGGAAGAGGTTGTAGGTGCCGCCGTAGAGCCGGGGACTGGAGACGATGTGGTCGCCCGCTCCGGCGATGTTCAGGATCGCGAAGGTCTCCGCGGCCTGCCCGGAGGCCAGCAGCAGGGCGGCGACGCCGCCTTCCAGTGCGGCGATGCGCTGCTCCACCGCGTCCTGGGTGGGGTTCATGATCCGGGTGTAGATGTTGCCGGGCTCGGCCAGACCGAACAGCGCCGCCGCGTGCGCGGTGTCGCGGAAGGTGTAGGAGGTGGTCTGGTAGATCGGCAGCGCGCGGGCGTTGGTGGTGCCGTCCGGAATCTGTCCGACGTGGATCTGCTTCGTCTCGAAGCTCCAGTTCTGGGACAGGTCGGGTTCGGTCATCGGGAAGGTCCTCCTTCTGGTGGGTGATCGATCAGGGGGTGGGGCGGCGGCTAATCGGTGATCAGGGTGGTATCGACCGGAGTACGTCCGGTGGTGAGATCCAGCACGGGGCAGTGCGCGTCGACGGCCTGCTGGAGTTCGGCATAGCGCTGCTCGGTGTCGGGGCCACTGATGCGAACGGTCACCCGCACCGCTCGGAATCCGGCGCGGACGTTGTCATCCAAGCCGAAGAACCCGCGTACGTCGAGATCGCCCTCGGCGCTCACCGACAATTCATCGATCGTGATGCCGAGGCGCTGCGCCCAGAACCGGTAGGTCACCACTTGACAGGAGATGAGCGACGCCAGATACACCTCGACCGGATTGGGCGCGGTGTCCGCGCCGCCGAGCGCGGGCGGTTCGTCGACGCGCACGGTGTACTTGCCGAGGGTGATCGCGCTGCCCACCGTCCCCTCCGGGGTTCCGGAGGCACGGAACACCACCAGCGCGTTCGCCGAGTCGTCCGCGACGGCCTCGGCCGTCGCGTCGGCGATGTCGTTGAGCGGGGTGCTCACATCAGTTGTCATGTCCACTGACGCTAGGAACCCGGGCGGACGACGGCGAGAGTTACATTCGGACTGAATGCAAGGATGGCGCTCGGCGCGGTCAGTCCGCGGCTTCCGGCTCCGGCTCCGGCTCCGGCGCGGTGGCCTCGTCGATCTGCTCGCCGACGTACCGCAGGACGACCGCGGCCATCGCGACCACGGGGACGGCCAGGAACGCGCCGACGATCCCATACAGCGAGCCGCCCGCGGTGACCGCCAGTAGGACGATGACCGCGTGCAATTGCATGCTGCGGCTCTGCAGCACCGGCTGCAGCACATTGCCTTCCAGCTGCTGCACGGCGATGACGATGCCGAGCACGATCAGGGCGGTCACGAAGCCGTTGCCCACCAACGCGACCAGCACCGCCAGCGCACCCGCGACGAACGCGCCCACCATCGGAACGAATCCGCCGAGGAAGGTGATCACCGCGAGGACCAGCGCCAGCGGCACTCCGAGGATGACCAGCCCGGCCCCGATACACACCGCGTCGACCAGGCTGACCAGCGCCTGCGTGCGGATGAACCCACCGAGCACGACCCAGATCCGGCCGAGCACCTCCTCCAGGTGCTTGCCGCCGCGGCTGCCGGAAACGCCGTGCAACCAGGGCAGGAAACGCGGGCCGTCCTTGACGAAGAAGAACACCAGCACCAGCACCAGAAACAGGGTGACCAGCACCGAGGTAGCGGTGGTCACGCCGCTGAACACACCGCTCGCGATCTGCGCCGAACTCGACTGCAGCCGGGAGACGATCGCGTCCACGGCCGAATCCAGTTGCTCGTCACGGATTCTCAGTGGCGGGCCTTGCAGCCAGTCGCGCACCTGCTCGACGCCCGCGCTCGACTTGTCGGCCAGTTCCGGCGCCTGATCCACGACCGACGGCACGATCAGCGCGATGATGCCGGCCAGCACACCGATGAAACCGAGCACCGCGATCGAGGCGGCCGCGGCCGGTGGCAGGCCCCGTGCGGTGAGCCAGCGCACGGGCGGCCACAGCACGGTGGCGACGACGATCGCCAGCGCCACCGGCAGGATCACCACCCACAGCCGGGCGACCAGGTATCCGAGCACCCACGCGCCCGCCGCGATGGCGACGATGCACAGCGCCCACTTGGCCAGCCACACCAGGCCCGCACCGATGACGTCACCGCGATCCCGCGGTGCGGGCTTGTCCGGTCCGTGGCTTTTGCTACGTTCGCTCACGGGCCCAGTCTGGCACGAGAGGACCCGATCGAGCAGAGCTCGCGGCCGCCCGTCCGGACCGGCACAGGTCAGCAGCGCGCTGTTTGACCCGCCACCTCGGGGTCATCACCTGAGCAGGTCATCGGAAGGGTGGTTGCCGTGCGGTGCGTGGTGTTCGGTGCGACCGGCTACATCGGCGGACGACTGGTGCCGGAGCTGCTGCGCGCCGGTCACACGGTGCGGGTGCTGGCTCGCACACCGGGCAAGCTCGCCGAGGCGCCCTGGCGCGACCGCGTCGAGGTGGTGGCGGGTGACGTGACCTCCGCCGCCGATGTGCGGGCCGCCCTGGACGGCCGAGACGTGCTGTACTACCTGATCCATTCGCTGACCCTGGCCGACTTCGACACCGTGGACCGGGAGGCCGCCACGCTGGTCGCGGCCGAGGCGGCGCGCGCCGGGCTGACCAGAATCGTCTACCTGGGCGGCATCGTCCCGGATGCGCAGCGGCTGTCGCGGCATCTGGCCTCACGCGCCGAGGTCGGTGAGATTCTGCGGGCGGGCTCGGTGCCCGCTGTGGTGCTGCGGGCCGCGGTGATCATCGGTTCCGGCTCGGCCAGTTTCGAGATGCTGCGCTATCTGACCGAGCGTTTGCCGATGATGGTCACCCCGCGCTGGGTGCGCAACCGGATCCAGCCGATCGCGGTGCGCGACGTGCTGTATTACCTCACCGAGGCGGCGGCGCTGCCCGAAGGCCCCGGTGGCGCGTTCGACATCGGCGGTCCGGACGTGCTGACCTATGTGCAGATGATGCGCGGCTACGCGGAAGTGGCGCAGCTGCCGCGCCGGCTGATCGTGCCGGTGCCGGTGTTGACGCCGTGGTTGTCGGCGCAGTGGGTGAATCTGGTGACGCCGGTGCCGCGCGCGATCGCCGTGCCGCTGATGGAATCGCTGATCAACGACGTGGTCTGTCACGATCGCGCGATCGCCGACCTCATCCCGGACCCGCCGGAAGGACTGACCGGGTACCGGCGCGCGGTGACGCTGGCGTTGCTGAAGATTCGGGATCTGGACGTGCCGACCAGGTGGTCGGACGCCCATCCGTCGGGCGCGCCGTCGGATTCACTGCCCACCGACCCGGAGTGGTCGGGCGGTTCGCTCTACCGCGATGTGCGCGAACGGCACACCGACGCCGACCCGGCGACGCTGTGGCGGGTGATCGAGGCGATCGGGGGCGAACACGGTTGGTACTCGTTCCCGTTGGCCTGGTCGCTGCGCGGATGGATAGACCGGCTGGCGGGCGGGGTCGGTCTCGGCCGTGGTCGCCGCGATCCGCACCGGTTGCACGAGGGTGAGGCGCTGGATTGGTGGCGGGTGGAGCGGCTGGAGCGACCGCGCATGCTGCGTTTGCGCGCCGAGATGCGGGTGCCGGGCCGGGCCTGGCTGGAGCTCACGGTCGAGCCGGACGGCTCGGGCGCCACTTACCGCCAGTGCGCGTTGTTCGAACCGCACGGGCTGGCCGGGCACCTGTACTGGAAGTCCATCGCGCCGTTCCACGCGGTCATCTTCGGCGGGATGGCGCGCAATATCACCGGCGCCGCGGAATCGTCCGGCGGGCGATGACCACGCATCCCTTCCGGCTGTCCGGTAGCGGGGGAGTCCGCGATCGCGATCAGCGGCCAGTTGCTGGGCAAGTGCTGCTGCCGATGTCCCCGGGAGTGCGTGGGCCTTGCGGGGCGCTGGTGCGGACGCACCCGCTGTAGGAGCCCAAGGCGCGGTAGAGCCCTGGTGCGGACGAGGCGAGCTGGAATACCGCGGTGGCCGTCATGGAGATTCCGGCGATGGCGTCGGCGCCGTTGCCCGCGAAGGCGGCGTCGATCAGCAGCGGCAGTTGTCTGGTGAGGAACACCGGCACGCGGTATTCGATGACGGCGGTGTGCGCGCTCTGCTGGAATAGGTCCGGGGGAGGGGATGAGTCGTCGGCGGTGTCGAGCCAGGAGGAGCGGATGATCAGGTCACGGGTTGCGGCGGTCGTCGTGGCGGTATCGGCGATGGTGTCGGCGGGGGCGGCGGGAACCGCTCAGGCCGCGCCCGGCGCGTGCGTGCCGGGCGACCCGTTGCGCCCCACCGCCGAGCTGTTCGCCACCGACAACACCGAGACGATCACCGATCCGGCGGATTCGCGTCTGCGGGATGGGTTGACCGACTTCGCAGTCGAGGTCGGGGCGATCACACTGCGCAACGTCGCGCTTCCGGTGGGGTCGACGCTGGTCAGCGGTGTGTTCTGGTCGCAGGAGCGGCAGCGGGCGACCTACGAGCGCTCCCGGGCGTTCCATCTGGCCTGCGCGGTGGGCGGCGATCTGCGCCGGATAGCCGATCAGGTGCGGGTGCGGTTCGGGCAGGAGTCGGTGCTGACGTTCGAACATCACGCGGCGGGCGCGGCCGGGGTCGACGCGTTCACGGTGGAGGTCGCCGGGGTCGACGTGCGGCGTTTCCACGACGGTCTGGTCGCGGACCCACAGGTACGGGAGCGACTGGTCGGCGGTTCGGTCACCGATGACGGCACGCTGATCCTGGTCGCCGACCTCGCCGATCTGGAGCGGACCCGCGAGTTCGTCGAGCGGATCGGCGGGGGCTGGAATTTCGCCGCGGTGCGCTACGGCGATCGCGAGTTCGTCGGAGCATGAGCCGGTCTCGGCGCGGAGAACACTCCGCATCCTTCCGAGGGTGGACTTACGCTGATCCCGGTGACGATTTCGGAGTGACGACGGCTGGGAGTCTCGGTGGGCGCGGCATTGGTCAAAGGTCAGAACGGGGCGGTCGATGTGGCGCGCGTGCTGGTGTCGGTGCGCACCGAGGCCGAGGTCGATGTGTCGGCGCTGCTGGTGACCGACGCGGGGCGGGTGCGATCGGACGCGGATTTCGTGTTCTTCAATCAGCCGAGCGCACCCGGCGTGTCGCTGGGAAAGGGAACGCAAGGCGCGCTGTCGGTTTCATTGAGTGATTTGCCCGTGGACATCGCGCAAGTGCGCGCGGTGCTCACCCTCGATGATCCGGCGCAGACCTTCGGCGGCGTCGCGCCTCCGGTCGCCACGGTCGCCGACGCGGCGGGAAACGTGCTGTACGAGTACCGCATCGAGGGCTTGGGCAGCGAATCCGTGGTGATCGCACTCGAACTGTACCGCCGCCAGGGCGGATGGAAGGTGCGAGCGGTCGGGCAAGGTTATGCGGGTGGGTTCGCCGCGCTGGTCACCGATCACGGGGTGAGCGTGGACGAGCCGGATGTGGAATCCTCGTCCGCGATTCGAGCCGCGCCGGAGGCGTCGGCTCGGCTCACCCCGGCGACGGACGTGTTCACCGTTCCCGGCGAAGCCCAGCTTTCCTTCGACAAGCGCGCGCAGCTCGACCTGCGCAAGCGGCAGGTCGCGAAAGTCCTCATCGACAAGGACGCTTTCGGGATCCGCGCCCGCGTCGTCCTGGTCATCGACAAGACCGGCAGCATGCATCGGCAGTATCGCGACCAAGTGGTGCATCGGGTCGTGCAACGAATGATTCCGGTGGCCACCCAGCTCGACGACGACGGCACATTGGAGGCGTACCTCTACGCCCGCTCCTTCGTCAAGCTGCCCGACATCACGGTCGAGCACGGTGAGGAGTGGGCGCGGACCTATCTGCATCTCACCGGCACCCATGCGGGTATCGACTACGACGCGCTCGGCGCCCGCAACGAGGAACTGCCGATCATGCGCGACATCATCGACTCGTTGCGCCCGGGCGGCCGCCCCACTCTCGTGTTGTTCTTCACCGACGGTGGCTTCGCCAAGAAGCGCGAGATCGCGGCGGTGATGCGTTCGGCTTCGCTGCTGCCCGCGTTCTGGCAGTTCGTCGGCCTCGGGCGGGCCAATTACGGTCTGCTGCGCACCCTGGACGAACTGTCCGACCGGGCGGTCGACAACGCGGGGTTCTTCGCCCTCGACGACATCGATCAGGTCGACGACGCGCAGCTCTACGCCCGCTTGCTCGGCGAGTTCCCGGACTGGCTGCGCGCCGCGCGGAACGCGGACATCCTGCGCTGAACGCTTGAAGACGTCATCGCCGCAACCAGACCCGTCCAGCTGTTATAGCGGAGCGCTATGACGGATGGTGATGCTACCCGCGGCGGCTCAGCCGATGACGGCATTCATGATGGTGCCCGCACTGGTGGCGATCACCCCGCCGATCATGGCCCCCGCCACCATCTTCGGCGACTCGAGGCCGCCGCCGGTCCACTTCTCCCAGGCGAAGCGGCCACCGGCGTAGATGATGCCGCAGATGCCCGAGAGGAGGACGAACCACGTCAGGTAGCGGACCAGTTGAAGGAACTTGTCGGAGATCGGCGGCGCTTCCGGAGTGGGGTTGCCGATCTGCGCCAAGGTGTCGAAAGCGGCGGCCATGATCATCGTCGTTCGCTCATTCTGGATTCGGGACAGGGGCATGTGATTCGCTGAGGAGATCGTATCCGTTCGCTCGCCACGATGCAGTCAGGTCGGTGCAGCGCAGGGAAGTTCGTGTTTCCCGCGCCTTCGCCCGGGTAGCCGAAGCTCGTGTCCGGTCGCGGGGCATCCTCGCCGTGCGCACACCACGGCGGGCCGCATGCCCGTATCCTGGGCGTGGCCGAATTCATCGGTGGTCGAACAGCTTTCGCATAGCGGCTGTCGGCGCAGGGTTGCATTCGAGCGTAGAGGGAGTAGACGGTGAGCATCATTCTGGCGTCGGTCGGCGATTCGTTCACGACGTTGGCGCAGATCGGCAATCCGACCCCGGAGGCGCCGCCCCTGGCGGACAAGCTCTTACAGTTCGTGCGGTATCTGACGTGGTTCGCGCTCGCGTCCGGCATCGTCAGCATCATCTACGCGGGCGGCAGATTCGCCTGGGAGAAGTGGAGTGGTGGCGGGTTGCAGTCACCGAAGATGATCGCGGGCGCGATGCTCGGCGGGGTGATCGCCACCAGCGCGGGCACCATCATGAACACCGTCCTGGAGTTCTGACCGCAGGCCGTACGCGGCGATCCCACGGGCGCGTCTTCGCCGGCGACGAGGAGCGTGTCGCGAAGGGATCGCCGCCGGTCGCGCTCGCTGGGTAATCCCCGGCGTCCTGTCCGCAACTGCCCCGTTCACCCTGGTTCTCGCCGCGGGGGGCGAGTGGGCCCCGGCGCGGATCTCGCCCCGATAGGATCGGAGGCGGAGCAGGATCATGGACGACTGGACCGAGGGCGAGTACACGGTGTCGCGGCGCAGGGCGCTCGGCATCGCGGCGACATCGGTGGCCGCGTTCGGATTGGCGGCCTGCGGCGACGCCGACGAAGAGAACCTCGTCCCCCGTGACGCGGCCACCATCGCCAAGGACGCCTACGAATTCGGCTACCCACTGGTGCTGATGGACGTCACCCGGATGGCGGCGGAGGCCTCCACGCCGGTCAACCGGTTCGAGCACGCGTCGTCGTTGCCCACCCCTGCGCAGCGCGAGGTGGTGCGGCTGGACCGGGACACCTTGCGTTCGACCGCGTGGCTCGATCTGGCGAACGAGCCGATGGTACTGAGTGTCCCCGCTATGGACCGGGGCCGTTTCTGGCTGGCGCAGGTGCTGGACGCCTGGACGAACAATGTGCACAACCCGAGTGGACGCCGTCCACAGGCGCAGTCGGCGGCGCCGCCGTACACCTACGCCGTGACCGGTCCGGGTTGGTCGGGCGCCTTGCCCGCGGGGCTGACCCCCTTGCCGATGCCGACGCCGACGGTGTGGCTGATCGTCCGGATCCAGGTCGACGGCGAGAGCGATCTGCCGGCCGTGCGCTCCCTGCAGCGGGGGTTGCGGCTGGCTCCGTTGAGCGCGTGGACGGCGGGCGCCGAGCCGCCCGTCATCCCACCGCGGGAAGGGATTGTGCAGCCACCGCCGGAGTGGGTCGGCGAGATGGACGCGAGATTGTTCTTCGATCGGATGTGCGCGTTGATGGCGGTCGATCCGCCCGCACATGCGGACGAGCCCGCCATGCGGCGCTTCGCGACGATCGGCATCCGGCCCGGCGGCGCGGTCGAAGGCCTCTCGGACATCGAACTCGCCGCCGCCGTGGACACCGCCCAGCAGCAGATCCCGGTCTATCTGAGCGCGCGGACGATCAACCAGAACGGCTGGCTCATCGACCCCGACGTCGGTCGATACGGCACCAACTATCTGCTGCGCGCCGCCGTCGCCAGGGTGGCTCTCGGCGCCAGTCTGGCGGAGAACGCCTTCTATCCGACGCTGTTCGCCTCGACCGACACCGGCGGTGGTGGAACGGGCCGGTTCCGGCTGCGCTTCGCACCGGGCCTGCTACCACCCGTCGACAACTTCTGGTCGCTGACCGCCTACGACGCCGACAGCTATCTGGTGCCCAATCCCGCGGAGATCTACGCGGTGGGTCATCCGGAGCCGGTGACGCTCAACCCCGACGGGTCCACCGACATCGCGTTGCAGTACACCGACCCCGGCCCGGTCGTTCCGGCCGGAAACTGGCTGCCCATCCCCGAATCCGGTCAATTCTCGCTGACCCTGCGGATGTACGCGCCGAAGGCGGAGGCCATCCAGGGGCGTTGGCGTCCGCCGCCGCTGGAACCGGTGCTCTGATCCGCGCTCGCCCCGTCGCAGCGCCCGAGGTAGCGGTCGGGCTGCTTGCCGGTGATCGGCGCGCCGGTCGCCATTCAGACCGCTGACCAGCCACTATGCCCCTGGAAGGCGGTTATACTCCGAAACGGACCTTGCGCGGCGACCGATCGGATCGGAGGCGGAGCAGGATCATGGACGACCGGACTTACCGCGAATCCGCGTTCTCGCGGCGCACCGTGCTGGGGTTGGCGGCGTCGGTGGCCGCGTTCGGCGTGGCCTCGTGCGGCGGATCGGATGAGGGCGACTCGGCCCACCCATCCGTGACCAGTGACGCCGGAACGGTCGCCAAGGACGCCTATGTGTTCGGCTTTCCGTTGGTGCTGATGGACGTCACCCGCGTGGCGGCGGCGGCATCCACGCCCGTCAACCGGTTCGAGCACGCGACCTCGTTGCCGACCCACGCGCAACGGAACGTGGCACGGCCGGACCCCGACACGCTGCACTCGACCGCATGGCTCGACGTGACGAACGAGCCGATGGTGCTGAGCGTCCCCGTAATGGAAGGGGGCCGGTTCTGGCTGGCCCAGGTGCTGGACGCCTGGACGAACAACGTGCACGACCCGAGCAGTGTCCGGCCGCAGGCACGGTCGGCGTCACCGCCGTACACCTACGTGGTGACCGGCCCGGGCTGGTCGGGTGCACTGCCCGAAGGTCTCACGCCCTTGCCGATGCCGACGCCGACGGTGTGGCTGATCGTCCGGATCCAGGTCGACGGCGCGAAGGACCTCACCGCCGTGCGCTCCGCGCAGCAGAGGATGCGGCTGGTCCCGTTGAGTGCGTGGAACGCGGGGGCCGAGCCGCCCACGGGCGCGCCGCCCAGCGGGCCATCCGAGACGCAACGCCCGGTCGATCAGGTCATGGGAATGGACGCGCGCGATTTCTTCGATCGGATGTGCGCGGTGCTGGCGGTGAATCCGCCCGCGCCCGAGGACGAGCCCGCCATGCGCCGCTTCGCGACGATCGGCATCCGGCCCGGCGGTGCGGTCGACGGCATCTCGGACGATGAACTGACCGCCGCGGCCGACACCGTGAAGCAGCAGCTCCCGGTGACCCTGGGAGCGAATACGGTCAACGACAACGGCTGGGTCTCCGATCCCGGGGCAGGCCGATTCGGCACCGACTACCTGCTGCGAGCCGTCACCGCGTTCGGCGCGCTCGGCATCCCGCTACCCGAAGACGCGCACTACCTCTTCACGGCGGTCCCCGCAGGTTCCGGCCCTTTCCGGCTGCACTTCGCCGCGGGCGAGCTGCCGCCGGTGGACGCGTTCTGGTCGCTGGCCGTCTACGATGCCGCGGATTACCTGGTGTCGAATCCGGCCGGGATCTACTCGATCGGTCACCATGTTCCCGTCGTGCTCAATCCGGACGGCTCCCTCGACCTCACGCTCCAGCACGATGATCCCGGCTCCGGCGTCCCCGAGGGCAACTGGTTGCCCATCCCGGAATCGGACCCCTTCTCGGCAACCCTGGCGTTGTTCGCGCCGAAAGTGGCTGTCCTACAGCGGCGTTGGCAGCCACCGCCACTGATCACGCTGTGAGGAGCTAGTCGTCGCCCGCCCAGGTCCAGCGTGGAACCTCGCGGATCGGGTGCAACTCGGCATCGTCGGTCGCGTGTGAATTCTGCTGCGCCACCTGCGATCCGAACGCGACATGCGCATAGACGGCCGTACGGAACGCTTCGTCCACCAACAGCCCGGCCTCCTCGAAGGTCTGCATGTACACCTCGACGAAGCGTTCCCGCTGCTCGTCGGTGATGCGCAGGCCACGGTGCACCGCGATGATGTAGTCGAACCCGAGTTCCTTGGTGAAACGATCCGGACCGCCGAAGGATTCGGCGGTGAACCAGGTGAGATGGTCGACGTGCCGCGGCAGTCGTTCGGTGAACAACGTCTTCAGGACCGGATCGGTGAGCGCCTTGTCGTAGAACGCCGCTTCGACGCGATGGAGCACCTCGTCGCCGCCGACGTGGTCGTAGAGACTGGGCATGGGACCTCCGGCCGGGGTGCGGGCTGTGGCTCTCATTACAGGCAGCCCGCCGGGCCGGTGTCCAGGCGAAGCGGGGTATTGGCGGATATCTGCCACCTCCGGTACCGACCGGTCGTTCCGATGGGCGGTCGAGAAAGTAAACGGGTTTTACTAAACACTGTTCACGAAGCCTGGTTCTGTGGTTGCATCTCCCTTGACCGTGTTCCCTGCATCGGCGTCAGGTCTGCGCCCAGACCGCCGTAGGAGTTAGCCGTGACCGTGACCACGCCCTCGATCCCGACGGGCTTCGACTTCACCGACCCCGACCTGCTCGCCACCCGCCTGCCCATCGAGGAGTTCGCCGAACTGCGCCGCACCGCACCCGTGTGGTGGTGCGCGCAGCCGGATCGGGCCAGCGGGTTCGACGACGGCGGCTACTGGGTCGTCTCCAAGCTCGCGCACATCAAGGAAATCTCGAAGAATCCCGAGGTGTTCTCCTCGCATGAGAACACCGCGATCATCCGGTTCAACGAGGAGACCACGCGCGAGCAGATCGACATGCTCGGCGACATGCTGCTGCTCAATCTCGACCCGCCCAAGCACACCAAGACTCGCCGCATCATCTCCAAGGGTTTCACCCCGCGGGCGGTGGAGAGCCTGCGCGCCGCGTTGACCGACCGTGCCGCGCGGATCGTGCACGAGGCGAAGAAGTCCGGCAGCGGCGACTTCGTCGAACAGGTCGCCTGTGAACTGCCGTTGCAGGCCATCGCCGAGCTGCTCGGCATTCCGCAGGAGGACCGGAAGAAGATCTTCGACTGGTCCAACCAGATGATCTCCTACGACGACCCGGAGTTCGAGGGCGATCACCACGCCGCCACCGCCGAGGTGATGGGCTACGCCTGGAACATGGCCGAGCAGCGGCGCGCCTGCCCGGCCGAGGACATCGTCACCCAGCTGGTCAACGCCGACATCGATGGCGAGCACCTCGGTTCGGACGAGTTCGCGTTCTTCGTCATCCTGCTGTCGGTCGCGGGCAACGAGACCACGCGCAATTCGATCACCCACGGCATGAAGGCGTTCGTGGACCATCCCGAGCAGTGGGAGATCTACCGGCAACAGCGTCCGCGTACCGCGCCCGACGAAATCGTCCGGTGGGCCACGCCGGTCACCGCGTTCCAGCGCACCGCGACCCAGGACACCGTGCTCGGCGGCCAGGAGATCAAGAAAGGTCAGCGGCTCGGATTGTTCTACAGCTCGGCCAATTTCGACGACGAGGCCTTCGCGGATCCGTTCACCTTCGACGTGCTGCGCGATCCCAATCCGCACGTGGGTTTCGGCGGCACCGGCACGCACTACTGCGTCGGCGCGAACCTGGCCCGGTTGCAGATCGATCTGATGTTCAACGCCATCGCCGACGTGATGCCCAACCTGCGGCAGGTCTGCGATCCGGTGCGGCTGCGGTCGGGCTGGCTGAACGGGATCAAGCGCTGGGAAGTCGAATACGCTTGAATCGATCGGTGCAACAGTCCAAACCACGGGGTCGTGCGCCGGTGGTGACCGACACCGACATCCGGCGGGTGGCCAGTGCGCTGCTGGTCGAACGCGGGCCCGATGCGGTCACCCTGCGTGCCATCGCGCGGGAACTCGGTGTCACCGCGCCCGCGCTGTACCGGTACTACAAATCGCTGGAAGACCTGCTGGAGCGACTGCGGCTCGACTTCTGCGCGGACCTGGCCGCGGAACTGACCACCGAGATCGCCACGCTGCCCGACGACGGCGCCGTGCAGTTCTTCGCCATCTGCCGTGGCTTCCGGCGCTGGGCGCTGACGCATACCAGGGAGTTCACCCTGGTGTTCGCCTCGCCCGGTGCCGGGCAGGCCCGCGCGCTGCGCCGCTTCGACGAGCCCTTCGGCCGGGTCTTCCTGGCCGCGGCGGGCAGGCTGCTGGCGAACTACGACATCGTCACGCCGTCCACCGACGTCATCCCGCCGGAGCTGCGCGAGGATCTGGTGCACTTCCAGACCGAACTACTGGCCGCGCTGTCGGAGTCGAGCCAGAAATTCCCGGCCGAGAAGCTGGATCTCGGGGTGACGTATCTGATGATCCAGATCTGGGCGCGGCTCTACGGGCACGTCACGCTCGAGGTCTTCGGGAACTACCCGATCCCGTTGGACAATCCGGAGATCCTGTTCGACGCGATGCTCGCCGATCTGGGCCGTACGGCGGGCTTGTTCACCGACTGAGACCGGCTAGATGCGAGCACCCTTGGCCCGGTTGCACGCGCGGCACAGGATCTGGAGGTTCGCCGCACTGGTCGCGCCGCCGCGGCTGAGCGGGATGATGTGGTCGAACTCCAGGTAGTGCCCGTCGCCGCATTCGACGCACCGGCCGCCGTCGCGCTGCCACACCTCCGCCTTCACCTCCTGCGCGATGCTCCGGGTGTCGCGCTGACCCGGAGTGAGGACGAGACGTTTGGCCACGCGCAGCGCGCCTTCCAGCGCGGCCGAGACGTAGTCCGGATCGTCGACGGCGAACGTCGCGCCGCCGCGCGCCGAGGTGGCAGCGATCACCACCACGCCTTGTTCCGTGTGCACCGAAACCACCCGCGACCAGGGCATCTCGATGCCGGTGTCGGCGCCGACGAAACGCAGCTTCTTGTTGCTGCCGATCAACCTGCCCTCGGTGAGTTTCGGGCCGCGCGCGAGCTGACGCACGTGCGTCGCGGGCAGGTCGAGGTGCACCTTCTCCTCGGGGTCCAGGTGCAGGCCGGGCGTGCGGACCACCGGCAGGTCGCCCGTGCGCAGCCGATAGAGGGTGTTGCCGCGATGCATCCGTCTGCGCAGGTCCTCGATCAGCGGTCCGCCGAGCCCGAGTTCGGTGACCGCTTGCTCGAACAGCTCCAGCTCCGCGTGCCTGACCTCGCCGTCGGCGAAGGCGAAGGTGACCAGCCGCTCCACATAACTGAGCGCCGCGTCGCGCAACGCCGCGCGTCCGGCTTCGGCGTCGATCCGCTGATAACGCAACGACGCCCACAGCGCCGCCCACTCGGGGCCGCGCGGACCGTGGCCGGTGAGCACTCGCCAGGCGCGGGTGTGCCAATGGGGGAGGTACTCCTCGATCTCCTGGGCACATCTTTGGCACGGCGCGAACCCGCCGAAGAACTTGCGCCGCAGCGGGCTTGCGCAGCGCGCGCAGTGGCGGTCGCCGGGCGGAGGGGGCAGATACCGGTCCTCGGTCCATCCTGCGCCGTCCCACCAGCGCATGCGCTGCGGGTTCTCCGGATCGGGGTGCCAGTCCGCGCGTTCGGGGTCCGGGGGTGGTGGGGGAGGTGCGGCTTCCGGGGTGTACCGATTGAGATCGACCGGGCGGTGGGTGTGCGCCAGAGGAGCGGTGTCCACGCGGTCGAGCACTTCGGTGGGTGGCCATGCGGGTGTGCCGGAGCGCGGCGCTTCGGGCCCTTCGGACCGCCCGGATGGGCTGTCGGCCCGGCGGCGCTGCTCGGGGACACGTTGCACCGGATCATGTTCGGCGGCGACGTTCGCAGCGTCCGTTCGCTCGGCGGCGACGGAGTTCCCGTTCCGGTGAGACTGTCCGGACGGGAACGGCCCGTGGACGTGCCGGGTCAGGGCGGGGTCGTGGTGACCGATTCGTTCGGCCGAGTCGAGGCCGGGCTCGATCGCCGCCGGAAGTCGTTCTCGGGCCGGCGCGGCCGTGGCCGATCGGCGCACCCGGAACGGGTTGGTGGGATGGGTCGTACGGGCGGGCGCCGACGGGTCGTCGACTCGGACGCCGAACTCGCTGACCAACCCGGCCAGTCCGCTGGACCAGCCCTGGCCGATCGCGCGGAACCGCCACTGCCCGTCGCGGCGGTAGAACTCGCCGAACATCAGCGCCGCGACGGCATCCGCGTCATCGATCTCGAACGCCGCGACCACTCCGTCGACCGAGTGCACGGCGACGGTCAGCTCGTGGATGTCGCCGAAGGTGCTTCCCTCCACCGAGCCGGCGACGACGATGCGCTCGACATCCGCTTCCGTGCGCGGCAGCGAGACGCTCAGCCGGGCGGTGCGCGGCGCGGGCTCCTGATCGAGCGTGACCGCCTGCGAGACGTGCCGAGGCGCGTTGTAGAACACCAGATCCCGATCCGAGCGGACCGTGCCCGTCGCGTCCAGCAGCAAGGCGTGCGCGTCCACCGCGTGTTCCGATCGCCATGAAACAACCACGGCTAGAAGAGATGTCGGTACCGCTGCGTTCGCGCCCTTGCTGAGTTTCATTGTGCTCGAACTATGCCACGACCCTCCGACACGCCGAACGCGCGAGGGGAGGTCCTTCGGCGGGGCGTGCGGCACAGTGTTCCCCATGACGAACCCGAAACGCCCGGGTCGTAAGCCGCCGACCCCGAAGCTGCCCAGCGGCCGCGTGCCCGGCCCCGCCGACGTCCTCGCCGCAGCCCAGGCGGCGGTCGAAGCGGCGCAGACGGCCGCGGGCCAGGCGCTGGAAGCCGCCCAGCTGACCGCGACCTCGGCGTTCGACACGGCGGTGCGGCTGCCGCCCGCCTCCGCGCAGCTGGCCGCGCAACTGCCCGGCCTCATCGAGAGCCTCTCGACCGCGATCGAGCGGCTCAACTCCACCATCGATCGGCTCGACCGCACCCTGGCCCTGGCCGATCCGGCCTTCGCGGCCTACGATCGCCTGCTGCCCCGGCTGGAGTCGATGATCTCGCTCGGTGAGGACGTGCTCGGGCGTTTGGCGAGATTGCCCGGCGTCGCCGTGCTGAGCAAACTGGCCGGCCGGAGCGCCGCGGAACAACCCGCCGAGGAGCCCTCCCGGCGAAAGTCGACGAAGCGGCGCGAATAGTCGCGTCGGGGCGCGCGCGATCAGTGGTGCGCGTGATCGGCGGCCGCGCGCAACGTGGCGGCCGCCTTGAGCAGCACCTCGTGGTACTCGTCGGCCGGGTCGGAGTCGAGCACGATGGCGCCGCCGGCTCCGATCCGCCAGCGTCCGTCGTAGCGGACGGCGGTGCGGATCACGATGTTGAGGTCCGCGGTGCCACCGAGCCCGAGGAAACCGACCGTGCCCGAGTAGACGCCGCGAGCTTCGGTTTCCAGCGCATCGATGATCTCCATGGTGCGCAGCTTCGGCGCGCCGGTCATCGAGCCGCCGGGAAAACAGGCGCGCAGGCAATCGACCACGCCGACCTCCGGACGCAGCCTGCCGCGCACCGTCGAGACCAGTTGGTGCACGGTCGCGTACTGCTCGGTGGCCATCAGCCTCGGGACGTACACGCTGCCGATCTCGCAGACCCGGCCGAGATCGTTGCGCAGCAGATCGACGATCATGAGGTTTTCCGCCCTGGTCTTCGGGCTGTCGGCCAGTTCGCGGCGCAGGCGCTCGTCCTGTTCCGGTGTCGCGCCGCGCGGCGCGGTCCCCTTGATCGGCTTGCTCTCCACGATCCGGCGGCGGTCGATTTTCAAGAAGCGCTCCGGCGACGAGCAGGCGACGTCGAGGTCGTCGAAGCGCAGGTAGGCGGCATACGGGGCGGGGTTGCACCGGCGCAGCGTGCGGTAGAAATCGAGGCCTTCGGCCGCGGCGGCGGGAATCGTGGCGCTGTCGGTCAAGGTGATCTCGTAGGACTCACCGGCGTGCAGCCGCTCCTGGCAGACCGCGATGTCGGCGAGATAGCGCTCCCGGCCGCGGGTGAGCAGTGGCTCGACGGCCTCACCATCCGGGGGCACGTCGAGCTGCGGCGGATTCGTCCAGGTCGGCAAGGTGTTCAAGGTTTCGCGGGTGTCGCGCAGCCAGTCCGCGGCAGACCGGGCGGTCTCCACGTCGTCGCTGAGCGCCAGCAGGTGCGTGCGGCCGCCGACGTGGTCGACCACCACCATCCGGTCGGCGAAGATCCACTGGGCGTCCGGCGTCGGCGCGCGATGGACCGCGTTCCCGCCGCAGTCGGCTTTCACCTCGTAGCCGAGATAGCCGACGTAACCGCCGACGAAATCGAAGGGGAGATCGGGCAGTTCGAGCTGGCGGGTGCGCAGCTCGGCGGCCAGGAAATCGAGGATGCCGCCCGGCGCGGTACGCCGATATCCGTCGGAGGACTCCACGGTCACCTCGCCGTCGCCCACGCGATAGCGCAGCACCTCGGCCAGCGGACCGCCCGCGTCGCCCAGGAAGGAGAAGCGGTCGGCCCCGGGTTCGACATGCTCGCTGTCCAGCCAGAACGCCGTCGGGGAGTTGCCGTACAACTGCACGAACGCGCTCTCGGTGTCGATCGGCCGTTCGAGGACGGCCCGCTGAAGCCGGAAGGTCCGCGGCGCAGTGCGAACCGGACCTGTGCGCGCGGCGGATGACGCGCGATCGGCGGGGCGCTCGAGTTCGACGGCCGCGGCGGGGAACTGCTCGGCCGCGAGCGGCACGGGCGAGGCCGTCCGGGAGGGAAGTGGAGAGCCTGCCGCGACCGGCTCCGCTACGGGATCACGCCCCAGGACGATCGACGGGCTTCCCACCGAGGAAGCCCGCCGGCTTCGATGCGCGGCGGTGAGCTTCGCGAAGTTGCGCAGCAGCGTCGCGCCGAACTCGCTCGCGATCGATTCCGGATGGAACTGCACGCCCCACTGCGGTCGTGCGCGGTGCCGCACACCCATCACGACGCCGTCGCCGGACAGCGCCGTAATCTCCAGATCGTCCGGCAGCGGCCGCAGCGCGCACAGCGAGTGATAGCGCACCGCGGTGAAGCCCTGCGGAATCCCGGCGAACAGATCACGGTCGTCGTGCTCGATGCGATCGAGATACCCGTGCCTGGCGGCGGGGGCTTCGGCGACCACGCCGCCCGCCACGACCACGATGCCCTGGTGGCCCAGGCACACCCCGAGCAACGGCAGGTCGCTTTCGCGGATCACCGCCGCGGAGATTCCCACGTCGCGTGCCACGTCCGGCCGCCCCGGTCCGGGCGAGACGACGACATTGTCGAAGCGGCCCAGATCGAGTTCGGCGACCGTGCGCGCCTCGTCGTTGCGCACGACCGTCGGCTCGACGCCGTTCACCTCGCTGATCAGCTGGTACAGGTTGTAGGTGAACGAGTCGTAGTTGTCGATCAACAGCGTGTGCATGGTTCTGGAAACCCTACGCCGCACCGGTCGGAGCTAACTGTTGTCGTCTGCCTTCAGTTCGGGTCGGCGGGTGGTGCACAATGTGGGACATGTCTGTTGCGCAACCGGTCGATGTGGATCCCGCGGTCGTCGACTTCGCCGTCGTCGGAAAGTGGATGGATGAGCAGGGTCTGTCCGGGGGTGAGTTCGAGGACGTGATCGCGCTCGGCGGCGGAACGCAGAACATCATGCTCCGCTTCACGCGCGGCGGCCGGACGTACGTGCTGCGCCGTGGTCCGAAGCATCTGCGCGCCAAAAGCAACGACGTGATCCGGCGCGAGGCCCGGCTGCTCGGCGCGCTGGGCGGCGCCGAGGTCCGCGCGCCCCGGGTGATCGCGGCCTGCGCCGACGAGTCGGTGCTCGGCGCGGTCTTCTACCTGATGGAACCGATCCACGGTTTCAATCCGCAGAACGAACTGCCCGAACTGCATGCGGGCGATCCGGAAGTGCGCAGGCAGATGGGCCTCTCCGCGGTCGAAGCCATCGCGCGGCTCGGTGCGCTGGACTATCAGGCGCTCGGCTTGGCCGACTACGGCAAGCCGGAAGGATTTCTGGAGCGCCAGGTGCCGCGCTGGCTCGGCGAGCTGGAATCGTATTCGGCCAACGAGGGCTACCCCGGCCCGGAGATCCCCGGCGTGGCGGCGGTGGGCGAGTGGCTGGACCGCAACCGCCCGGCCCGGTGGACGCCGGGCATCCTGCACGGCGACTGCCACCTGGCGAACATGATGTTCGACTTCGACGGTCCGCAGGTCGCGGCGATGGTCGACTGGGAGATGTCCACCATCGGCGACCCGCTGCTCGACCTGGGCTGGCAGATCGCCACCCGTCCGGAGCCCGGCACCACGGGGGCTGCGCTGGTGGGCAAGCTCGGCGCGGTCGGTGGCCTGCCGACGGCCGAGGAGATGATCGCGCACTACGGGCAGTTCTCCGATCGCGACCTGAGCGCGATGCCTTGGTACACCGTGCTGGCCTGCTTCAAGCTCGGCATCGTCCTGGAGGGCACCCATGCCCGCGCCTTCGCGGGCAAGGCCCCCAAGCAGGTCGGCGACTTCCTGCACGCCATCACGCTGGAACTCTTCGAGCGGGCGCAGCGGCTGATGGAGTGACTGTCGGGATGTGCCCGATAGTTGACCGGATATCGGTGGAAGGCGCTGTCCGGTCGCGCCTAGGTTGAGCGCATGCCGATCGTTCCCGATGTCAAGGACTGGACCTGGGTGTTGAGCCGCCCCTGTCCCGAATGCGGTTTCGATGCCGCCGCGACCGCCTACGAGGCCGTGCCCGTGCTGATCCGGGAGACGGCCGCCTGCTTCGCCGCGGTTCTCGACCGCCCCGGCGTGCGCGTGCGGCCGGACGAATCGACCTGGTCGGCTCTGGAATACGGCGCACACGTGCGCGACGTGTGCCGCATGTCCGACACTCGTCTCGGCCTGATGCTGGCCGATCACCCCGAGGGGGAGCCGCCGCGCTTCCCGAACTGGGATCAGGACGCGGCCGCGGTCGCCGACCGCTACAACGAGCAGGAGCCGGCCCGGGTGGCCGAGGAGTTGGCCGAGGCCGCTGAGCGGGCGGCGGGGTCTTTCGAATCGGTGCCGCCCGCGCGGCGCGGTCTGCGCGGCGCGCGCAGCGACGGGGCGGAGTTCACGGTGGAGTCGTTCGCGCGGTACATCCTGCACGATCTGCTGCACCACGTGCATGACGTCCGTGCGTGAACGTATCGCAAAACTGTAACGCGTTCGGCTCGGAGGTCACGCTCTGTCGACGAATTTTTCCACCGGCACTAGAACGCGTTACATTTTTCTCGTACTGTGGGTGCAGTCACATATAAGCACGTGCATGCGAGAGGGTCGACAGGAATGAAGACGAAGGGCGCGATCCTGTGGGGGATCGACCAGCCGTGGTCGGTGGAGGAGATCGAGGTCGGCGATCCGGTCGCCGGCGAGGTGAAGATCCGGATGGAAACCGCCGGTATGTGCCACTCCGATCACCACATCGTGACCGGCGCGACCCCGATGCCGTCCTTCCCCGTCATGGGCGGGCACGAGGGCGCGGGTGTGATCACCGAGCTCGGCCCGAACTGCCCGGCCGATCTGCAGGTCGGCGACCACGTGATCCTGTCGTTCATCCCCGCCTGCGGCCGCTGTCCGGCCTGCGTGGCCGGACACATGGCGCTGTGCGACCTGGGCGCGGGCCTGCTGATGGGACAGGCCATCAGCGACGGCACCTACCGCATCCAGGCCCGCGGTGAGAACGTCATCCCGATGTGCCTGCTGGGCACCTTCGCGCCGTACATGACGGTGCACCACACCTCCGTGGTGAAGATCGATCCGAGCATTCCGTTCGAGGTGGCCTGCCTGGTCGGCTGCGGCGTCCCCACCGGCTTCGGCTCCTCCACCCACGTGGCGCAGGTGGCGCCGGGCGAAACGGTGGTGATCGCGGGCATCGGCGGCGTCGGGATGAGCGCGTTGCAGGGCGCGGTGCTGTCGGGCGCGTCGAAGGTGGTGGCCATCGACCCGAATCCGTGGAAGCGCGAGCAGGCGCAGAAATTCGGCGCCACGCACACCTACGAGAGCATGACCGCCGCGATCATGCCGCTGATGGAGGCCACCGAGGGCCGGATGGCCGAGAAGGTCATCCTGACCATGGGCGAGATGCACGGCGAGTACATCGAAGAGGGCCTGATCCTCACCTCGAAGGCGGGCACCCTGGTGGTCACCTCGATGGGCCGGATGGACGAGAGCGACGTCAAGCTGAACAGCTTCCTGCTGTCGATGTTGCAGAAGACGGTGAAGGGCTGCATCTTCGGCGGCGGCAACGCCCGCCAGGACGCGCCGCGGCTGCTGTCGCTGTACAAGGCCGGCCAGCTCAACCTGGACGACATGGTCACCCGCAGCTACTCCCTGGAAGAGATCAACCAGGGCTATCAGGACATGCTGGACGGCAAGAACATCCGCGGGATCATCAAGTACACCGAAGCCGACTGGTAGAGCGCCTCACCGTCGCTCGGCGAGCGCGGTGGCGATCCGTCCGATCAGGTCGTACGGCACCGGTTCGCCGAGCCGGAACCGCAGCGTTCCCTTGCCCGCCCGGTACGGTTCGAGTTCGCGTGTCAGCGCGGGATCGCCGTCCGGGATCGGGTAGAGGCTCACGTGCTGCTTCCACCCCGCGAAGTGCACGACATTGCGGCCGTGCAGCCGGAAAGTGGGGATGTCGTAGCTGATCGCTTCGGTGGCATCCGGCAGGGCGGCCCGGATGGTGCGCCGGATCGCGTCGAGGATCCCGCGCACATCCTCGGGGAACGCGGCGAGGTATGCGTCTATGGTGGCCGGTTGTTCTGCCACGAGGTCCCTCGATTCCACGATCGGTGACTGGTCGGCCCGTGCCTTGTGAGTGTAGGCAGCCTCGTGCACCGCGCAGGGGATCGCGAGCGGTCCGCGCGCCGCCCGGCTCAGATCCGGCAGCGCAGCAAGGCTTCGCGCAGGTTGCGGCTGCGGACGTCGTCGAGGACGGCGAGGCCCAGCCGGTTCATCGTGTAACCGAAGCCCAGACCGGTTGCCGGGTCGGCGAAGCCGAACGAGCCACCGAGTCCCGTGGTGCCGTAGGCGCGTTTGTCGGAGCCGAAGCGGAAGCTGCCGCGCGATTTGCGGAAACCGAGGTGGTATCGGCTCTTGGTGTGCAGCACCAAGTCCTCGGCGGGGACGTCGTCGGCGGTTCGGGCCGCGGCGAGCCGGTCGAGCAGTGCGTCGTCGATCGGAAGTGCGCCGGTGCGCCCGGCCGCCGCGCCGTAGACCTCGGCCAGCGCGCGGGCGTTGCCCACGCCGTTGGACGCGGGAAGTTCCACCTCGAGGAACTCGCGCCGGCTCGCCCGCGCCGGGGCACCGCAGCGCGGGTTGGTCAGCGCCGCGTAGGACAGCCCGCGTTCGGCGTAGATCTCCGTGCCGATCCGCAGCGGGAGATCGCGCTCGTAGCGCAACACGTCCAGGCCGCGGGTGGCCGACATCGTGGCGATGCGGTCCATGCTCTGTTCGGCGGGCAGGCCGATGAAGAAATCCACGCCGAGCGGTGCGGCGATGTCGTCGGCGAAGATCCGTCCGAGCGTGCGGCGGTCCGGGTCGACGCGGCGCAGCAGCTCGCCCTGGTACAGGCCGAGGGTGATCGCGTGATAGCCGTGCCTGGTGCCGGGCCGCCAAGCCGGTTTCTGCGCCGCCAGAATGCGGGCGAGGCCGTCCAGGTCGGCGATCTGGGGCAGACGCACGACCTCGCTCAGGCCGGACAGGCCCGCCTGATGGTCGATCAGCTGACGCACGGTGATCGCGTCCTTGCCGTGGGCGGCGAACTCCGGCCAATACTTCGCCACCGGCTGGTCATAGTCGAGCAGACCCTTGGCTACCGTGGCGGCGACGGTGAACGCCGCCATGCCTTTGGTCGAGGAGAACACCGGCACGATCGTGTCCTGCTCCCAGGGCAGCGTGCGCAGGCGATCGCGGAAGCCGGCCCACAGGTCCACCACGGGGCGCTCACCGGCGTATACCGCTACGGCGGCGCCGATTTCGCCGTGGCGCTCGAAGTTGCGGCGGAAGGCGTCGGCGACGGGTTCGAAACCGGATGCGACGTCGCCGTGAACAGTGGGCTTTTCACTCATGGCGAGTCGATGGTAGCTACCCGGTTCTCGTAGGCTCGCAGGGTGCGTTCACTCGAGCAGATTCGGGAATGGCCGGTTCGGCACGCGGCGGCCGCGGTGGTCACCGCCGACGGCGGCGTCGCGAGCGAAGGTTCTGTCGAGCGGGTGTTCCCGCTCGCGTCGGTGACCAAGCCCCTGGTCGCCTACGCCGTGCTCGTCGCCGTGGAGGAGGGCGCGGTCGACCTCGACCAGCCCGCCGGGCCGCCCGGCGCCACGGTGCGTCATCTGCTGGCGCACGCGTCCGGACTCGCGTTCGACACCACCGATGTCCAGGCGTCGCCCGGATCGCGGCGGATCTACTCCAGCGCGGGTTTCGAAGTGCTCGCCGAATTCCTCACCGAGCAGACCGGGATAGCGTTCGACGAGTACCTGCGCGACGCCGTCTTCGAACCGCTGGGCATGACGGCTTCGGTACTGGCCGGTCCGGCCGGGCACGCGGGACGGTCCAGCGCGGCGGACCTGGCCCGCTTCGCCGCCGAATTGCTGAACCCCCGGTTGATCTCGGCCCAGACGCACGCGGCGGCCACCTCCGTCCAGTTCCCGGGCCTCAACGGTGTGCTGCCCGGCTACGGTTCGCAGCGCCCCAACGACTGGGGACTTGGCTTCGAAATCCGCGACGGCAAGTCTCCGCACTGGACCGGTGGCACGAATTCGCCACAAACCTATGGACATTTCGGCCAATCCGGGACATTTTTGTGGGTTGACCCGAAAACGGAGTTGGCGTGTCTCGCTCTGAGCGACGAGAATTTCGGCGACTGGGCGCGGGCGGCCTGGCCACCGCTGAGCGACGCCGTGATCGCGGAGGCGACAGCCGCGCGCAACACGGTCGCGAAGTAACACGTGTAACTTCGGGCACTCCAGTACACTCAGGCAACGCCAGTACGACGAGTCGTTGGGGAAGACGGTCCTCGTCGAAGCTGGAGGTATTGGTGGTGCGCGCATCGAGTCAGTTCGCGGACGCGACGGCGGGTGTGGTCTACATCCACTCGTCGCCTGCCGCGCTGTGCCCGCATGTCGAGTGGGCACTCACCTCGGCCCTCGGCGCTCCGGCGAAGCTGCGCTGGACCGCCCAACCGGCCGACGGCCAACTGCGCGCCACCAGTGAGTGGATCGGTCCGGTCGGCACCGCCTCGAAGATCGCCCAATCGTTGCGCTCCTGGCCCGTTCTGCGCTTCGAGGTGACCGAGGACCCCAGCGACGGCGTGGACGGCGAGCGCTACAGCTTCGTCCCCGGCCTCGGCCTGTGGCACGGCTCCACGAGCGCCAACGGCGACGTCATGATCGGCGAGATGCGCCTGCGCGCCATGCTCCAGGCCACCCGCGAACTGGGCAAGTACTCCGCCTACGACCTGGCCGCCGAAATCGACCGCGCCCTCGGCACCGCCTGGGACGAGGACCTCGAAATCTACCGCTACGGAACGGAAACCGGCGCCGAGGTCACCTGGCTGCGCCGGGACGTGGGGTAGGCGTCGCGGACACACCAGATGCGGGTCACCTTCCCCGGCGCTGGACAAACTATCTTGTCCTCTCTGGTGACGGCTGCTCGGAGCAGCGCATCACGATGGTTCTTATGGAATGGAGCGGGAGCACAATTCACCGGTGTCCTGTCGACAGGCGCCCGCGCTCGGACTGGTACCGGTCCGTCCGACGACCTACTCTCGAGACATGGAGCACACCGGACAGCGCATCCGGTACTGGCGCAGGCGGCGGGGTGGGATCAGTCAGAAGGTGCTGGCTGATCGTGCCGGGTTGACGCAGGGCTACATCTCGCAGATCGAGAGTGGGCAGCGGGCGTTGGATCGGCGTGCGACTCAGGTTGCCATCGCTCGCGCGCTGAACGTCACCGTCGCGCAGCTGCTGGGGCAACCGGGAGATCCGACGGATCCGGCCAAGGCTGTTGCCATGGCGGCGATTCCGGAGATCAGGTCGGCTTACGTCGAGATTTCGGTGGGTGAACGTCGGAAACCGGACCGGCCACGGGAAGCCGTACGCGAAGCGGTCGCCCGTTCGACGATCCTGCGCAATAACGCGGACTACGCCGCCCTCGCTCCGGGCATGGCCGACCTGCTGCGAGATGCCTTCTACTTCGGTGGGCCCGAGTTCGTCGAGTTGACGTTCAATGCTCGGTTCCTGGTCAAGGGTGTGGGATTTCCGGACCTCGCCTCGGGGATCGCGGATGCCGGCCTTCGGTGTGCTCGGAATCTGGAGCTTTCCGAATGGATCGGCTTGGCGGAGATCTCCAGACTGAACGCGATGCCGCCGGAGAACGCGGCGCTGGCCGGTCGATTGGCGTCCCGTACTGCGGCAGCGATGCAGCCTTTCCTCGGTGCCACCGCGGTCCGCCAGGCATACGGGAATCTGCTGTGCCGGGGTGCCATCGCCAATGCGGTGGCGGGGCAGGCTGGTACCGCCGCGGACCTGCTCGATGAGGCGTATTCCGAAGCGCGCTCGCTCGGCGAAACCGAGGACGGCGGGTTCGGGCTCCTGTGGTTCGGTCCGACCAGCGCGGCGATCTGGCATGTGTCGGTGGCGAGCGAACTCGGTGACAGCGACGCGGCTATCAGGGTGGCTCGCACCGTTGATCCACGGCCGGTTCGTGCGCCGAATCGAGTCGTCTATTTCTGGACCGATTACGGCCACGCTCTCACTGCCGCAGGCAACGATGCCGAAGCAGTTCGGGCCTTCTCAGCGGCCGAAATGGTCGACCCGCAACGTACCCGAATGGACCCCCTGGTCCTCGATTCCGTGGCGGCGATTGCTCGCCGAGCGCACCGCAAGGCGCTCGACAGTCGCCTTCTGACCTTGTCCAACAGCCTTGGCATTGATCCCCACGCGGTATAGCGCTCTGTAATCGTCACTTCCCGCTCGGCGGGCACGCTGATGTCAGCCTCGCCGCCGAGTCGACGCCGTTTCCACTCCTCGGCGGCGGGTGCTCACTGAACACAACGAGCAGGGGAGTGACAGGGGATGGACGGCGACTGCGCCAGCGTCACATCACTGGGCCCGAACGCGCTGGGCTTCATTCGGCGCGAGGTTTCCGGTGCGGACGAACAACACGATGAACGGTTGATTCGCGAAATAGCGACTGCGCGGGGCTATTTCGTGGTGGAGCTGGTTGTCTTCGCTACGGCGGTCAGGGCGGCGGCTCTACTGGCGGTCGAGCATATTCGGGTGGCCGATGCGGTCGCGGTGATCGTGCCGGGCCTTGCTCACGTCGAGCCGTTCGCCCGCGCGGTTACCGAACTATGCGACCTGATCACTCCCGAGCAGACGTATCCGCGCGGGTATCGGTGGCCGTCGCTGCTGCCCATCGACCACCCGTACCGGAGGTTGCCGTGACCGGGTGGCAGTTGGTCGCGATCGGTGTGGTGCTGCTCTCGCTCATCGGTGTCACGTTGTGGCTGTGGCCCGTTCGGCTGCCGGAGGGCCGCAGTGTGGACGAAATCAGCCGACGAGTGCAACGGGAGCGCGGAGACATGGACACGACGCTTCGGCCGATGGGTTTCCCACACGACGCTCCCGATCACGCGATGGGTGTGGGGGAGGCGCAGATGACCATGCAGCGGCACCGTGCTTGTCGCGTGGGGGAATGCGCGCGTAAGACGGCGGCGTGGCGGGCACTCGTGCAGGCCGGGCGTATCCGGCCGGATGCGGGGCGGCAACGGTGAGCGCCGGGCGGCTCACTATCCTCGGTGCCCGAGCACGGCGAACATGGTGACCGAGAAGTGGTAATCGCCTTTGGCGATGCCCGCCTCCATGCTGGAGAGGAGGTCGCGCCCTTCTTCCTCGGTGATCGCGCCGCCGGCGCCTGCCGACGCGATCATCTGCGTGAACAGGGGGCGAGCGGTCTCCGGATTCCAGATCACCGCCTCCGATCCCATGTCATCGATGACGAAGCCCGCTGCGGTCAGCAGGCCGCGCAGGCGGCGGCCCGACGCGGGATCGGAGGTGGTCGCGAGCATCGCCTTCGACAAGCGGGCGACTACGTCAGGGTCGCCGGGATGGGCGATCACGGTATGCCAGTCGCTGTCGATGAGCAGCACGCGACCGCCCGGTCGCAGGACCCGGGTGATCTCGGCGGTGGCAGCCACCGGGTCGTCGAGGTGCTGGTAGACCCGCTCGCAGCGCACCGCGTCGAAGTAACCGTCCGGGAACGGCAGGTGATAGGCAGTGCCTTCGACGAAGCGGGCCGGGGACTCGGCCGTCTCGGCGCGCCCACGGGCGATGGCGAGCATCGCGGGATTAGGGTCGACGCCGACCGCGTCGCCGCCGGGCCCGACACGCTCGGCCAGTTCGATCACCTCGGTGCCCGTTCCGGCGCCGATATCCAGTGCGCGCTCACCGGGATGGACGGCCAAGACCTCGTGCCCCCACGCGCGCATGCGCCGAATACCCGGCAACGCCGCTTGGAGGTCGAGGATGCCTACCAGCGCGGCCATCGGGTCGTCAGGGGAGGTGCGCGAAGTGTCGGGAATCGCGTTCACGTGGAATGACGGGATAGACGGCGCGGGCTCGCTCGGCATACACCGACAGTAATCCCGGCACCGCTGCGAATGGCAATACGTGCGCGGGTGAACATCAAGCCTGGGGCCGGAATTTCTCGGACCAGGTCGACGGAGGGACGAGTCTGCGGACCGGGAAGGCCGCCTGATCCGGTCGCCCGTTCGGTGCGACCTGAACACCTGCTCGGCTTATGGTTGAGGCGAGCCGCGCTCATCCGTGAGACAGCACTGGAAGCGGCTTGCCAACAGTCAGCGAGAGCGATCGCCGGTCGGCGCGGAAGAACGCGATGGCCATTTCCGAGGCGTCCACCGGACCGACTACAGAGGGAGCGTCAGATGACCGAACCCGGCTCCGCGGATCTGAAGAAGCGGCATCGCGCGATGTGGGCGATGGGCAACTATCCGGCCATCGCCACCGAGGTGATTTCCGGCGTGGGCCGGCGTCTCGTCGAGGTGTGCGGTATCGGCCCGGGGCAGCGGGTGCTCGACGTCGCGGCCGGGTCCGGGAACGCCGCGATCCCGGCTGCGGAGACCGGCGCGGATGTCGTGGCCAGCGACCTCACGCCGGAACTGTTCGAGGCGGGTCGGCGCATCGCCGCCGACCGGGGTGTCGACCTGCAATGGCGGGAAGCCGACGCCGAGGCATTGCCCTTCTCCGACGCCGAGTTCGACGCGGTGATCTCCTGTGTCGGCGTCATGTTCGCGCCGTTCCACCAAGCGGCCGCGGACGAACTGGTGCGCGTGGCCAAACCGGGCGGCACGATCGGGTTGATCAACTGGACACCCTCCGGATTCATCGGGCAGATGTTCGCCACGATGAAGCCGTTCGCTCCGCCGCCCCCGCCCGGCGCGCAGCCGCCGCCGCTGTGGGGCGACGAAGCGCATGTCCGGTCGCTGCTCGGCGACCGCGTCGACAACCTGGAGTTACGCCGCGAGAACGCGGTCATCGACCGTTTCACCGATGCCGCCGAGTTCCGCGACTTCTTCAAGACCTATTACGGACCGACGGTCGCGGTGTACAAGGCGATTGCCGGGGAGCCCGACAAGATCGCGCAGTTGGACCGGTCGCTCGCGGAGCTGGCCGCTCAGCACGACCTGGGCAACGGCCGGATGGAGTGGGAGTACCTATTGGTGACCGCACGCCGATCGGCCTGAGCCGGGTCAACGGCGCTCCCCGTTCGGCGGGTTCGGGACGCTGCTGCCCTACCGGGCGTGCGCGGCGTCCGATGGTCTCCGGGTTCGGCCGTCATGCGCCAGGGCGGGCGGGCTGATGGCGCGTCGGGTCGTATTGCTCGAAATAGGACTCGCCCACGGCGAACATTCCGCGTTGCGGCAGCCAGAAGTCCCCCAATGTGGCCTGCTCGGCCAGAGGTCCCGGACGACCGACGTCGATTCCGTCGATCCGGGCAGTGCTGTTCTCGACGGTCCACAGCATCCGGGGATTGGCCAGGAACCATTGACCGTTGGGGGAAGTGCCGCTGAGCCGGACCCGCCCGACGCCGAGCGCCGGACCCGCCACCCGCGACATGAGCGACAAGACGCCGGGACGTCGCCACAATGCGGCGGGCATCATGCGACCGAGGCTCGTCATCGCGGCTGTCGCCACCGATCGTCCCAGCTCGAGATCCCACACGATCCTGTCGCCCACCCGCACTGTGAACGTGGTGGGACCCGTCCAATCAACCGAGATGTCCTCCACGCGCGCATCTTCGAGCGCTGACCCGTAATAGCGGGCGCAGCTGGTGGCAGGGGAGACACTGCTGTAGATCACCCACTTCCCGGCGGGATCTCGATGCCACACCGCGTCGTATCCCGCGCCGACCGAGCTGGCGGGGAAATGCCGCAGCGCCAAGTAGTGACCACTGGCGAAGGGCAATCCCATCACCCCGTAGCCGGAAAATCTTTCCTCATCCGCGCCCGAGGGGAGCACCTTGTCGATTGCGGCAATCGAGCGTGGACTGTCGGTCATCGCCGACCTCCTCGAGGAGTGGACTCGTGCCGATTATTTTACGTCCCTGAAAGGGTGCGGCAGTAGAAAATCAACCCTGACCGGCAGCTACACCGAGCACGTCGGTTCGCCCGATCGGGACTTCAAGGTGCGGGTGGCGACCGGGCGATGATGGACGCCGGCGATGGCATCGCGGGATCGAGCTCAGGCAGGCGGGGACAGACGCGCAGCGCACACACGCAGGCCCGGTTGCCGGACGCGCACTCAGGGCCGCGGTGTGGCCGTTGTTCCCTGTCGGCCGCAGCGGTCGGGCCGCTGATCATGGACGCCGGTGCCGACCCGGTAACGCCGTGCCGGACCGAGCTGGGTGTCCACGATGGTCTCGAGGACGCCGCCCTGGCGCTCGATGGTCTTCGCCGAGGCGATGTTGTCGGCCGCGCAGACGATCAGCACTCGGTCCATGCCGAGTTTGTCCGCCTCGTCGAGCATCCGGCCCAGAGCCCAGGTGGCCAGCCCGCGTCGGCGCGCGGATGGCCGGATGCCGTAGCCGATATGGCCCGCCCACCGCACGAAGTCGTCGAGCCCGCGCCGCAGAGCGATCCCGCCGAGCACTTTGTCACCCTCGACGATCCATCGATAAGTGCACCGCGCCCGGCCGGTCCGGTCCGACGCCCGGCCCGATTCGTCGGCCAGCCGGGCGACCCAGGCCGCGAAACCGGTCGGCGAACGTACCTCGTCGTATGGTCGCAGTCCGAAGCCGTCCTCATGCGGGCCGGGACCCCACTCGTCGTGCGCCTCGAGCCAGGCCGCATGCAGACGCGTAGTCGGAGCGATCAACGCGGGCATATCGCGACGATACCGATCCGGCTGCCCGAGAACGGTCACCGTCCGATCGGGGCCGGGACCGGCTCGGTTGACCGCAGCTTTGCGTTGTCCGTTTTGGGGGCGGCGCGCATGCCGATGTAGCAGACACCGGTGCCGTCCGCGAGCGCGGAGAACACCACGGGCATCCAGTCCTCAGCGAAGGGGCCGGTGCCCGCCCCGGCGAATACGGTGTCGGAGATGGGGGTCAACGTCATTTCCATCGCCGGCGAGAGCCCGGCCATGCCATCGACGAATTCGTAGACCAGATGGCCCGCGCCGTCTCGTTCGGTGACGGTGATGACCACACCCTCGCGCCGGTAGATCCCCGTGAACGGTGTGATGTCCACGGCGGGCGGCGCCGCAGGCGGCGCGAAGGCGGCAGGCATCTGCACCCCGGCCAGTTCGGCCAGGAGTTCACGCAGAAGGTCTGTGTAGAGCAGGCGGGATCCGCCGCCGTTGGTCAGCAGGACCACCGCCACTCCGGCGGACGGGACGACGCGCAGGAAGCCGTACTGTCCGATGGTGGCGCCGTCGTGTCCGAAGCCGGGGATGCCGTTCCAGTCGTAGAGCGTCCAGCCCAGGCCCCAACCGTCCGCGCTCACCGTCCATTTGTCGGGCGAATCGACCACGCGTCGCTGCATCGCCGCGACGCTTTCGGCCGACAGCACCCTGGTGCCGTCCGGCGCCACACCTGCGTCGAGGTGCATTCGCACAAGCCGAGCGAGATCAGCGGCGGTGGCGCACAGGACACCGCCGTAGGGGCCGGCCGAGCGAGGCAGCATGTTCCACGCGGGGGCGGGCTGCGGCTCCTGCCCCGGCTCACCGAGGTGCCCCATCGCGGCGGGGAAACGCAGCACGTCTTCGGGCAGGGTGACGGTGCCGTTCAGGCCCAGCGGTGCGCACAACTGCTGGGCGAGCGCTTCGTCCCAGGTCAGACCGGTGAGGACTTCAACGATGCGGCCGAGCACGTTGTATCCGATGCTGCTGTAGGAGATGGCCGTGCCGGGCGGGCAATCCAAGGCCACCCCTGCGGCAGCCTCCACGTACTTGGCGAGGCAGTCGTCACCGCGCCCGGTGTCGTGGGTGAAGTCGCAGGTCAATCCGCCCGTGTGGCTGAGCAACTGCCGAGGGGTGATGCGCCCGGTGGCTTCGGGATCGGCGGTGGCGAACTCCGGCAGGATCTCCACCACCGGTGCATCCAGATCCAGCCGGCCGGCTTCGGCGAGCTGCATCACCAGCGTGGCGGTGTGGATCTTCGTGATCGACCCGACCTGGAACACCGCATCCGTGGTCACCGGCACCCCGGTTCCCCGGTGCAGGACTCCGCTGGCCAGCTCATGAATCTGCCCGTCGACCAGTACGGCCAGGCTTGCCCCCGGAACGTGGTAGGCGGCGCGTAGTTCTTCGAACCGGGCCTGCCAGCGAGCGATCTCCATGATGACGTCTCCTTCGGGAATACCGCGAATGCGATGCGCACACTGTATGCAAAGCGGAACACTGTGCGCAAGAGGGAACATCGTGCGCTATCCTCGATGAGACCGCTGACATTCGATGAAAGAGACGCCATGGCCGCAGCGCAGAAGCCGATCACCTCGGTGTGGACCCGCCCCCCGCGCGAGCGCAAACAACCCTCGCTGAGCCGGGAACAGATCGTCGCCGAAGCGGTACTGCTCCTGGACGCCGACGGCATCGAGGCGTTGAGTATGCGCAAGCTCGGCACGCGCCTGGGCGCAGGCGCCACCTCGCTCTACCGTCACGTAGCCAACAAGGACGAGCTGATCGAACTGGTCGTAGACGAGGTCTACGGCGAGCTGGAACTACCGGAGCCCCTCGATCCCGCCGACTGGCGACCCTCGATCGCCGCCGGCGCCCGCAGCCTGCGCGCGATGGCGCTGCGCCACCCCTGGGTCGCCACAGTGCTGGGCCAAGTCGGACTCGTCCACCTCGGACCGAACGTCATGCGCATGTCCGAACGCATGCTCGCGCAGTTCGAAGCAGCGGGATTCCCGCCGGAGGAAACCGAGCAAGCCCTGGGCACGCTCATCTCCTACGTCATCGGTACGGCGATATCGGAGGCGGCCTACCTCGCGATGATCGCGCGCAGCGGCATGGACGAACGCGAGTGGGTGGCAGGCCTGCTGCCCGCCGTCGACGAGGCCACCCTCGGCCTACGGCGGCTGCGCCAAGGAGCCGCCGACCAGCGGGACAAAGACCCGGGGCAGATCCGAGAGGACACCTTCACCTACGGACTGGACCGGGTGCTGGACGGCCTGCAAACGCGGATCGGAGCGAAAAGCTAGAACGATAACGCTGTTCGACGCGCCGCTCGTCGCGGCCGCTATCCGGTGCGAGGGAAGCGCCGTCAGGGCGCATCCAACACACTGGCCGGAACCCCGTAGGGCAGAAATCGCACCCGACGGCGATCATCGGTGTTGTCGCGATGCGCGCGCAAAGCCTCGAGCTCGCTCGGAAACACCTGGTCGACCCTGGCCTCGCCGTTGTCGTCGATGCTGTAGATCGCCCACACCCCGCTGCCGGTCTCGCCGGTGGTCTCGCCTTCGGGTTTCGGTGGACGTGGCCGATCCGGTTGGACGAACTGCCCGAGCAGCGACGCCAGTGAACCGACGCTCGCGTGATCCACGCGATCCAGGTAAACGCCTGCTTTCCCGAGCAGGTCGCGCAGCTCGGTCCCCGCCCCACGCAGTGCGCGTTCGAAATCTTCCGGATCTATGCCGAAAGGTCCGTTGGTTGGCATCGCATGTGCTCCTGAGGGACGAATTGGACGTTACGCCCTCAGTGTCCTCGCGAAACGCCGACTTCGCCACGCCGATCGCGCCCGTCCTCGACGCCGTCACGCTTCCCGACGTGCAGGCGATCCCAGGCCGGGTAGCTCCCCTCGGTGATATCTGGGCGCTTCGTCGGAGACGACGCCCACAACCGCCGCTACGTCGGGACCGTGGGAACAGTTTCGTCGTGGAGTGACGAACTCCGCTGCAACGCGACCCCTGATGCCGTGCGTGGCCGCCCGTAGCGCAGTCCAGCGGGGACACGTAGTGGGTTCTCTACCTGATCTTCTTCGGTGGGCGCAGAGGGGATCGAACCCCCGACCGCTGGTGTGTAAAACCAGTGCTCTACCGCTGAGCTATACGCCCGGACCGTTACCGGCGGCTTATGAATCTAGCGCGGCGAGCGCTTTCTCCCAAGCCGCCTGGTCACGGGGCTCTCCGGGGCCGTTCATCTCGGCGAAGCGGATGTAGCCCTCGCGGTCGACGACGAATGTGCCGCGGTTGGGGTAGCCGGTCTTCTCGTTGAAGACGCCGTAGGCCTGGGCCACCGCGCCGTGTGGCCAGAAATCCGACAGCAGCGGGAAGACGTACCCCTGTTCGGCGGCCCAGATCTTGTGCGTGGGCGGCGGGCCGACCGAGATCGCCACGATCTCCGCGTTGTCGTTCTGGAACTTGGGCAGCTCGTCGCGGACCTTGCACAACTCGCCCTGGCAGATCCCGGTGAAGGCGAGCGGGTAGAAGACGATCAGGACGTTCTTCTTCCCGCGGAAGTCCGACAGGCTGACTTCCTGGTTGTTCTGGTCCTTGAGCGTGAAATCCGGCGCGACAGTGCCGACCTCGAGCGGCATAGCGAATCCTCCATCGTGTCGGGTCTCCACCGGGCGGGCGTGCGACACCACCCGGTGGAAACCATAGCGCGGTGGGTCAGCGCTGCTTCGAGGGCGCCTTGGGCTGCACCAGCCTGCTACCCGCCCACGAGCCGAGGCTGATCGCCGAGGTCTGGGTCAGACCTGCGGTCGGTGCGGATTCGGCGATTTCGCTCGGCTCGACGTGGCCGGGTTGTCCGGTCTTGGGGGTGAGTACCCAGACGAAACCTTCGTCGGCGAGGGGGGCGATGGCGTCCATCAAGGCGTCGACCAGATCGCCGTCCCCATCGCGCCACCACAGCAGCACGACGTCGATCACCTCGTCGGAGTCCTCGTCGACGAGCTCGCCGCCGATCGCTTCCTCGACGTCGGCCCTCAGGTCGTCGTCGACGTCCTCGTCCCAGCCCAATTCCTGGACAACCAAGCCGTGTGAAATGCCAAGCTTCTGAGCGTAGTTCTGCGCGTCCGCCGCGGCGACCACGGTGGTGTCCTCCTCAACTCCCGACAATGGATAGTTGCAAGCGAACATGGTTATGGGCTTCAGCGCAAGCCGATCCGGCGAAATAGCTACCGAATGTCGCGTTGCGATGGTGTGTCAAGGGCTTTCTCAGCGCTTCGGACACGAGTCGCGGACGGCGTTGCGCGCGTCGTTGACCCGCCTGCTGGCGTCGTTGAGCGCCGCGACGGGGGCGGTGTAGGTCATCTTGCGCGTCTCGGCGGCCAGCGCGCGGGCCGCGTTCACGTACTCGGTGAAGAGGCCCGCCAGATCGCCGGGTAACGCGTCCCTGGCGGAGTTCGCGCTGCTTTCCACCTTGTTCGCGGCGTCCTCGAGGGTCTGCACCGCCGAGTCGCGCTTGGCGTCGTAGTCGGGCGCGTTCGAATCGTGCGCGTCGACGAAGTCGTTGTATTTGCTTACGCCCGCTCCGGTGATGGTGGGGAACTGACCGCAGTTGTCGGCGATGGCCTTGGCCTGTGCCGCCGCGCGCCGGGAGGAGGTCGCCGCCGCCGACGAGGACGCCGCCTCGGTCTTGTACGCAGCCAGATCGCTCGCGTTCGGACCGGCCACGCCGTCCACCCGGTTGGCGCACCCCGCGACGACCACTCCGATAGCGACCGCGCCGGTGGCGCACACCATTCCGAACCCGCGTGGGTTCAGCAGCTTCATCGTCCTCCCGCTCCTCAGGGCTGCCACGCTCTCATGCTCACCTTGCCTGTCGAACGGTACTGGATTTCCGGCTGACATGATGATTTGGGACGCGCCATCGGCAAGGATGGATGGTGCGCCCGAACCTTTCGTAAACGGGCGGTCCGCCAACCAGCGAACCCGCCCGGGGATACCGACGCCATCAGCATGTCCACCCCTGTACGAGGAGCAGATTTGACCGACCTGATCCACTCTTCCGCACCGGCGAAATCCGCCGGTAACAGCTCCGCCCCCGCGCCCGCCGCGAGCAGCGATCCGAACGGGTCGCACACGCCGCAGCCGGGCGGACGGGTGCGGGTGATCCGCGAAGGGGTGGCGTCCTACCTACCGGACATCGACCCGGAGGAAACCAGCGAATGGCTCGAGTCGTTCGATGAGATGCTCGACCGGGAAGGCCCCGGCCGGGCGCGTTACCTCATGCTCCGCTTACTGGAGCGGGCCGGTGAACGTCGGGTCGCCATTCCGTCGTTGACCTCCACCGACTACGTCAACACCATTCCCACCGAGAACGAGCCGTGGTTCCCCGGCGACGAGGAGGTGGAGCGGCGCTTCCGCGCCTGGATCCGCTGGAACGCCGCGATCATGGTGCATCGCGCCCAGCGCCCCGGCATCGGCGTGGGCGGCCACATCTCGACCTACGCGTCCTCGGCGGCGCTCTACGAAGTCGGCTTCAACCACTTCTTCCGCGGCAAGGACCATCCGAGCGGCGGCGATTCGATCTTCATCCAGGGCCACGCCTCGCCGGGCATCTACGCTCGCGCGTTCCTGGAGGGCCGGTTGTCGGCCGATCAGCTCGACGGGTTCCGGCAGGAGTACAGCCACGGCGGCCCCGGCCACGGTCTGCCGTCCTACCCGCACCCGCGGCTGCTGAACAACTTCTGGGAGTTCCCGACGGTCTCCATGGGTCTGGGCCCGATGAACGCCATCTACCAGGCGCGATTCAACCACTACCTGAACGATCGCGGGATCAAGGACACCTCCGATCAGCACGTGTGGGCGTTCCTCGGCGACGGCGAGATGGACGAGCCGGAGTCGCGCGGCCTCGCGCACGTCGCGGCCATGGAGGGTCTGGACAACCTGACCTTCGTGGTCAACTGCAACCTGCAGCGCCTGGACGGGCCGGTGCGCGGCAACGGCAAGATCATCCAGGAGCTGGAGTCGTTCTTCCGCGGCGCGGGCTGGAACGTCATCAAGGTGATCTGGGGTCGCGAGTGGGACGCGCTGCTCGGCGCGGACCGCGACGGGGCGCTGGTGAACCTCATGAACAGCACCCCGGACGGCGACTACCAGACCTACAAGGCCAACGACGGCGCGTACGTGCGCGACCACTTCTTCGGCCGCGACCCGCGCACCAAGGCGCTGGTGCAGGACCTGTCCGACCAGGAGATCTGGAACCTCAAGCGCGGTGGCCACGACTACCGCAAGGTGTACGCCGCGTACGCGGCCGCGATGGCGCACAAGGGCCAGCCGACGGTGATCCTGGCCAAGACCATCAAGGGCTACACCCTCGGTAAGCACTTCGAGGGCCGCAACGCCACGCACCAGATGAAGAAGCTGACCCTGCAGGACCTGAAGGACTTCCGCGACCTGCAGCGGATCCCGATCAGCGATGCCGAGCTGGAGAAGGATCCGTATCTGCCCCCGTACTACCACCCCGGTATGGAGGCTCGCGAGGTCCAGTACATGCTCGACCGGCGCAAGGCGCTCGGCGGGTTCCTGCCCGAGCGGCGCGCCGCGGCGGCGCCACTGAAGCTGCCCGGCGACGAGGCCTACCGCTCGGTGCGCAAGGGGTCGGGCAAGCAGAGCGTGGCTACCACGATGGCCCTGGTGCGGCTGATGAAGGAGCTGCTGCGGGACAAGGAGATCGGCAAGCGGATCGTGCCGATCATCCCCGACGAGGCCAGGACCTTCGGTATGGACTCGTGGTTCCCTTCGTTGAAGATCTACAACCGCAACGGTCAGTTGTACACATCCGTCGACGCCGAATTGATGCTTGCCTACAAAGAGAGCGCCGTCGGGCAGATCCTGCACGAGGGCATCAACGAAGCGGGGTCGACGGCCTCGTTCACCGCGGCGGGCACCTCGTACGCCACGCACGGCGAGCCGATGATCCCGCTGTACATCTTCTACTCGATGTTCGGCTTCCAGCGCACCGGCGACGGACTGTGGGCGGCGGCCGACCAGCTCGCCCGCGGCTTCGTGCTCGGGGCGACCGCCGGGCGCACCACGCTGACCGGTGAGGGCCTCCAGCACAACGACGGGCACTCGTTGCTGCTCGCCTCCACCAACCCGGCCGTGGTCACCTACGACCCGGCGTTCGCGTTCGAGATCGCCCACATCGTGCGCGACGGCCTGCGCCGGATGTACGGCGGGGGAGCAGCGCCGCAGGGCGCCGCGCCGCTGCCCGGGACCCATCCGCACGGCAGCGCGGGCGAGTTCGGCGGCGAGGACGTCTTCTACTACATCACCCTCTACAACGAGCCGTACCAGCAGCCGGCCGAGCCGGAAGACCTCGACGTCGCAGGCCTGCTCAAAGGTATCTACCGGTACAAGCGCGGGGGTGCGGGCGACGTGCGCGCCCAGATCCTGGTCTCCGGCGTCACCGTGCCGGATGGCTTGCGCGCGCAGGCGCTGCTCGCGCAGGAGTGGGGCGTGCAGGCGGACGTATGGTCGGTGACCTCGTGGGGCGAGCTCCGCAAGGAGGCGCTCGACAAGGAGATCGCCGCACTGCGCGATCCGGGCAGCGACCCCGGCCTCCCGTACGTCACCGAGGCGCTGTCGCGCGCCGAGGGCCCGTACGTCGCCGCCACCGACTGGATGCGCGCGGTGCCCGACCAAGTGCGCAAGTGGGTGCCGGGCGATTTCACCACGCTCGGCACGGACGGTTTCGGCTTCTCCGACACCCGCCCGGCCGCGCGACGGGTGTTCAACGTCGACGCGCAGTCCATCGTGGTCGCGGCCCTGGCCGGTCTCGGCCGGACCGGCAAGCTCGACCCGGCCAAGGCGGTGGAAGCGGCGGCGAAGTACCGGATCGCCGACGTGGACGCCGCGCCGAAGGCAGCGGTGAGTTCTGACGAAGACCTCGCGTAGCGGAATATTGGATGGTGGACCGTAAACCGCCGCGGCCGCGACGGATCTCCGAGGGCTCTTCCGAGCACGAGGTGTATCTGCCGACGGGCGCGCTCTCCCCGAACCGGCAGACCCGCGACCCCCTTCCGGACACGCTGCTCAAACGTGTGAAGCAGTTCTCCGGCCGCCTCTCCACGGAGGCGGTGGGGTCGATGCAGGATCGGTTGCCGTTCTTCGCCGATCTGGACGCCGCGCAGCGGGCCGGCGTGCAGATGCTGGTGCAGACCGCGGTGGTGAACTTCCTGGAATGGCTACAGGACCCGGACAGCGACATCCGGTTCAGCCTGGACGCCTTCCAGGTCATCCCGCAGGATCTCGCGCGGCGGTTGACGCTGCGCCAGACCGTGGACATGGTCCGCGTCGCCATGGAGTTCTTCGAGCAGTGGCTGCCCGCGCTCGCGCGCAACGACCGGCAGCTGGTGGCCCTGACCGAGGCGGTGCTGCGGTACGGACGCGAACTCGGGTTCGCCGCCGCCTCGGTGTACGCCAGTGCCGCCGAGTCGCGCGGCGCGTGGGACACCAGGCTGGAGGCGCTCGTCGTCGACGCCGTGGTGCGCGGCGACACTGGTCCGGACATGCTCTCCCGGGCCGCGACGCTGAACTGGGACGCCACCGCACCGGCGACGGTGCTGGTGGGCACCCCGCCCGGCGAGCAGGGCGTCTCGTCGGTGGGGTCGGTGCATTCCATCGCGGCGCGGCACGGGCGGGCCGCGCTCGCGGTGGTGCAGGGGGCCAGGCTGGTGATGGTCGTCTCCGGACATCTGGGGGAGACATCGCATGTGTCCCCTTTTCTGGCCGACCTGCTCGCCGAGGTGTTCTCCGACGGCCCGGTGGTGATCGGGCCGACCACCCGCACGCTGGGCGCGGCACACGCCAGTGCGGTGGAAGCGCTGGCCGGGATGGAGGCCGTGGTGGGCTGGCGCGCGGCTCCGCGCCCGGTGCACGCGGCGGAATTGCTGCCGGAACGCGCTTTGTTGGGTGATCGAGCTGCGATCGACGCGCTGAACGAGTACCTTGTCCTACCGTTGGCCGCGGCGGGTTCGTCGCTGGCGGACACTCTCGACGCCTATCTGGATTGTGGTGGAGCGGTCGAGACGTGTGCGCGTCAGCTGTACGTCCATCCAAATACGGTCCGGTACCGCCTCAAGCGCATCGGCGAGATCACAGGCCGTGATCCGCTGAATCCGAGAGACGCGTATGTGCTCCGGATCGCCGCCACAGTGGGTCGTTTGACACGAACCCGTAACGAATCGTCGACTCCTGCCCCAGAGGCAACTCCGGTCGCGTTCAGTCCCGAGGGCTTGTAACGCATCCGCGGAATCGGTCGATTCGGACAGCCCACTTGGTCTTTTGTGGAACCCCCACAAAAGCGCTTCCGAAGCTTCATCCGCGTCGACATCTCGTGCGGCCCGCCTCACAGTGTTTTCTTAGAGGCGTGATCGCGTTGTTCGCCCCTGGACAGGGCTCTCAGACACCCGGCATGCTCGCGCCTTGGCTCGACCTCCCCGGCGCGGCTGAGCGCCTTACGCTGTGGTCCAAGGCTTCCGGCCTGGACCTGGTCCGTCTCGGTACCACGGCGACGGCCGAGGAGATCACCGACACGGCCGTCACCCAGCCGCTGGTGGTCGCCGCAGCGCTGCTCGCGTTCGCGGAGATCTCGCCCGACGAGCTTCCCGCCGCTACCATCGTGGCCGGGCACTCGGTCGGTGAACTCGCCGCCGCTGCCGTCGCCGGAGTCATCTCCGCCGACGACGCGGTCCGGCTGGCCGCCATCCGCGGAGCGGAGATGGCCAAGGCGTGCGCACTGGAGCCGACCGGTATGTCCGCGGTGCTCGGCGGCGATGAGGCCGCCGTGCTGGAACGGCTCACCGAACTCGACCTCGTCCCGGCCAATCGCAACGCGGTGGGTCAGATCGTGGCCGCGGGTCGGTTGGACGCTCTCGCCGAGCTCGCCGCGAATCCCCCGGAGAAAGCCAGGGTTCGCGCGCTGCCCGTCGCGGGCGCGTTCCACACGGCGTTCATGGCCTCGGCGCAGGATGCTGTGACCGATGCCATAACGAAGATCACGCCGAACGAGCCGACCAGGACCTTGCTTTCGAACTTCGACGGCAAGCCTGTCGCGTCCGGACGTGATGCGATAGATAAGCTCGCCGCGCAGGTCACCCGGCCGGTTCGCTGGGATCTGTGCACCGAGTCCGTCCGGCAAGCCGGCGTCTCGGCAGTGGCGGAGCTGCCGCCGGCGGGCACCCTCGTCGGTATCGCGAAGCGGGAGCTGAAGGGCACGCCCACGCTGGCCCTGAAGACCCCACAAGACCTCCCCGCGTTGGCTGAGCTGACCGTAATTGGCTAGCTTTCCTCCGCGACCATGCATCCAGATGCGAGGTCGTGACCGAGAGGCGGTAACCATTTCCGCGCTCGATCCGAAAAAAACCAGTAGAGCCCTACAAAGTATCAAGAAGGGAGCCACGAAGTGGCCGCTCTGACCCAGGAACAAATCGTCGAGGAACTCGGCAAGATCATCGAAGAGGTGACCGGTATCGAGCCCTCCGAGGTCACGATCGAGAAGTCCTTCGTCGATGACCTGGACATCGACTCGCTGTCCATGGTCGAGATCGCGGTTCAGACCGAGGACAAGTACGGCGTGAAGATCCCCGACGAGGATCTGGCCAGCCTGAAGACGGTCGGCGACGCCGTGTCCTACATCCAGAAGCTCGAGGCCGAGAACGCCGACGCGGCGGCCGAGCTCAAGGCCAAGTTCGACAACGCCGAGTAGGGCCGAAACTGTGACCACTCCTTCCACCTTGAATGGGAACTTCCCCAACGTCGTCGTAACCAGCCTTGCGGCGACCACGTCGATCGCGGGTGACGTCGATGCGACGTGGAAGGGACTCCTCAACGGCGAGAGCGGCATCGACGTTCTCGAGGATTCCTTCATCGAGGAATACGATCTTCCGGTCCGCATCGGCGGTCACCTGAAGGTCCGGCCCGACACCCTGCTGTCTCGTGTCGAATGCCGGCGCATGGCCTACGTCGAGCAGCTCGCGACCGTGCTCGGTCGCGAGGTCTGGCGGAACGCGGGCAGCCCGGAAGTCGACCCGGAGCGGCTGGGTGTGGCCATCGGCACCGGATTGGGAGGCGGCGACGCCCTCATCGATTCCGTGGACAAGCTGAAGAACGGCGGCTATCGCAAGATCTCGCCGTTGGCTGTGCAGATGGTCATGCCGAACGGCCCCTCGGCCGTTGTCGGTCTCGAACTGAAGGCCAGGGCAGGAGTGGTCACTCCGGTCTCGGCATGCTCGTCCGGCTCCGAGGCCATCGCCAATGCCTGGCGCATGATCGTCATGGGTGACGCCGACATCGTCGTCACCGGTGGCGTCGAAGGCTTCATCGACGCGGTGCCGATCGCGGCGTTCACCATGATGCGCGCCATGAGCACCCGCAACGACGACCCGAAGGGCGCCTCGCGTCCGTTCGACAAGGATCGCGACGGCTTCGTCTTCGGCGAGGCGGGCGCGCTGATGGTCATCGAGACCGAAGAGCACGCGAAGGCCAGGGGCGCGACCATCCACGCCCGCCTGCTCGGCGCGGGCATCACCTCCGACGGCTTCCACCTCGTCGCCCCCGATCCCACGGGTGACGGCGCCGCGCGGGCGATGACCAGGGCGATGCAGTCCGCGGGTCTGACCAAGAAGGACATCACGCACATCAACGCGCACGCGACCGCGACTCCGATCGGCGACACCGCCGAGGCGAACGCGATCACCAAAGCCGTGGGCAACCATGCCTCGGTGTACGCGCCGAAGTCGGCACTCGGTCACTCGATCGGCGCCGTCGGCGCCCTGGAATCCGTGCTGACCGTGATGAGCATCCGTGACGGCATCGTGCCGCCGACGTTGAACCTGGAGAACCAGGATCCGGAGATCGACCTCGACGTGGTGAAGGGCGAAGCCCGCCGCCAGGAGATCGAGTACGCGATCAACAACTCCTTCGGATTCGGTGGGCACAATGTGGCGCTCGCCTTCGGTCGGGCATAGCCGCGCGATCGACTGCACAACGAGCCCGGCGGGGTCGGCCAGCTGAGCTGGCTCGGCCCCGCCGTGGTTCGACATACGCAGCCGCAGCAGCGGCACACTCATCGAGTTGAGGAGACCACGCGATGACAATCATCGCTCCCGCGTTGCATCAAGAGACTGCGACCGACCCGCGTGATCCGCTCGGTCGACTCCAGCGCTTCTTCGATCCCGGCACCATTCTTCCGCTCCACCCGCGCGACAAGTCCGGCGTGCTTGCCGCCATCGGCGAGGTGGACGGCGTCCGCACCGTGGCCTACTGCTCCGACGCGACCGTCATGGGCGGCGCGATGGGCGTGGAGGGTTGCAAGCACATCGTCGACGCCATCGACACCGCGATCGACTCCGGCGTCCCCGTGGTCGGCCTGTGGCACTCCGGCGGCGCTCGCCTGGCCGAGGGCGTCGAGGCGCTGCACGCGGTCGGCCTGGTCTTCGAGGCCATGGTGCGCGCGTCCGGCCTGGTCCCGCAGATCTCCGTGGTGCTCGGCTTCGCCGCCGGTGGCGCCGCCTACGGTCCCGCGCTGACCGACATCGTGATCATGGCTCCGGAAGGCCGCGTCTTCGTGACCGGCCCGGACGTGGTGCGCAGCGTGACCGGCGAGCAGGTGGACATGGCCACCCTGGGCGGCCCGGAGACACACGGCAAGAAGTCCGGCGTCACCCACATCGTGGCCGACGACGAGTCCGACGCGCTGCACCGCGCGCGCCGCCTGGTGTCGATGTTCGCCGAACAGGGCGAGTTCGACCTGGTCGCGGCCGAGCACGGCGACGTGGACCTGAAGGCCATGCTGCCGGAATCGGCCAAGCGCGCCTACGACGTGAAGCCGATCATCCACGAGCTGCTCGACAACGTCGACGGCGAGTCGTCGTTCGAGGAGTTACAGGGGCTCTACGCCCGCAGCATCGTCACCGGCATCGGTCGTCTCGGCGGCCGCACCGTCGGCGTGCTGGCGAACAACCCGATCCGCCTCGGCGGCTGCCTGAACTCCGAAAGCGCGGAGAAGGCGGCGCGCTTCGTGCGGCTGTGCGACGCGTTCGGCATCCCGCTGATCGTGGTCACCGATGTTCCGGGCTACCTGCCCGGTGTCGGCCAGGAATGGGAAGGCGTCGTGCGGCGCGGTGCGAAGCTGCTGCACGCGTTCGCCGAGGCGCGCGTTCCGCGGGTCACCTTGGTCACCCGCAAGATCTACGGCGGCGCCTATATCGCGATGAACGCTCGTTCGCTCGGTGCGACGGCGGTCTACGCGTGGCCCGGTTCCGAGGTGGCCGTCATGGGCGCCAAGGCCGCGGTCGGCATCCTGCACAAGAAGGCACTGGCGGCCGCGCCGGAGGAGGAGCGCGAGGCGCTGCACGAACGGCTCACCGCCGAACACGAGCGCATCGCGGGCGGCGTGGAGCGCGCCATCGCGATCGGTGTGGTCGACCAGGTCATCGACCCGGCGAAGACCCGCAGCGTCATCGCCGCGGCACTGGCCGCGGCCCCGGCTCGCGCCAGCCACCACAAGAACATCCCGCTCTGATCGCTCACCGAAGCGGGCCCTCGCCCTCTCGGGTTTCACACGGTCGTCGCAACGCTCTCGTTTCGGGAGGTTGCGGCGACCGTGCTGTTTTCCGGCTGCGCGGAGTGGGTTGGCGAACCGGCGTGGCGTGCGCCGATTCGGTGGCTTGGTGGGGTGTACGCGTCCAGGGCCCGCGGAGGTCGTGACGTTTCACGGGGCGAGGGCGGCTCGGTGGTCGGTAGCATCGGGAGGTGCGCTACGAAGAACTGGCCGACGTGCCGTGCTCGATCACGCGCCCACTCGTGGTCTTCGGTGATCGCTGGACTCTGCTGATCCTCAAGTCCTGCTTCTCCGGTATCCGTCGGTTCAACGCTTTCCAAAGCGCACTGGGGATCTCGCGCAGCAGGCTGCAGGATCGTCTGGACCGGCTGATCGACAACGGCATCCTCGTCAAGCAGAAGGCTGCCGTGGGCGCGCACGAGGAGTACCGCCTCACCCCCAAAGGCCACGACATCTACCCGATTCTGCTGGCCATCCGCGATTGGGGCGACACCTACATGGCGCCGGAAGGGCCTCCGGTGCGCTACGCCCATCGCGATTGCACGGGCGAGGCGCACGTCAAACTCGAATGCGATTCGTGCGGAACCGAACTCACCGCACGTGATGTCACCCCCGAGCCCGGACCCGGCTTGCTGGGCGTCACCGGCAGCGAGGCCGCCACGGGGAGCGTGCGCTAGCGAAGGAGCGCTGACCGGCCGCGGCGCAGCGGGAACGCTCCGTCGGCGCGCCCCCGCGGGGCGAGGCCGCGCCCGGCGGCATCAGTCGGCGAACCAGGTGGTGACTTCGTCGTGCTCGGCCCGGGCGGTGCGGAAGCCGTTGACGGGATGATCGAGGTCCGGGTATCCGAACGAGATTCCGGCGACGACCTTGCGGTGCTCCGGGATACCGAAGTACTCCCGGAGGAAGGGGGAGTACGTGGCCAGTGCGGCCTGCGGCGCCGCCCCGAGGCCGAGGCTCTGTGCGCCCAACAGGAAACTGCCGATGTAGAGACCACAGTCCACCGCTCCGTATATGCCCAGATCGGCTTCGCTGGTCACGATCGCCACGTGCGGCGCGTCGAAGAATTCGAAGTTCCGCACGGCCTGCCGCATGGTTTTCTCGTGATCGCCTTTGGCGATGCCGACGCTTTCGTACAGTTGCTTTCCGCATTCGCGCCTGCGGTCCCGGTACACCCCGGTGTAGTGCGCGGGGAACTCGAAATCCGGTGCGGGTGTGGCGGTCGCGATGTGCTCGACGAGTTCCTTCCGGAAACGATCCGTTCCGGCCCCCTCCGTCACCACGACCTGCCAGGGCTGGGTGTTGCACCATGACGGCGTCCGCTGGGCCAGCCGCAACAGGGCCTGGATGGTGTCGCGCTCGACGGGCTGCGGGCGGAATTGCCTGCAGGTCCAGCGTTCGTCGAGCACCCGGGCCAGCGTCGTGAAGTCGTCTGTCGTCACTGTCATTTCCCCCGCCTCCTTTGGAAGTCTTATTTCGAGACCAGACGCTAGCATCGAACACTCCGGCGCGAAAGCCGGGCGGTCACCCGGGACGGGCGAATCGGCCGCAGCGCGCGGTCGCCCGATCCTGTTCTCCGCGTTACGGCGATCGGCGCGGCGGGAGGAGGCAGAATCCCGATATGGCGTCCGAAGCTCCCGCCGCGCGGGACCGTAAACGGCACGGCAGGCACTACACGCCCCCTGTGCTGGCCCGGTTCCTGGCGCAACGGCTGCTACGCCATGTCGAACTCTCGGACGGGGGCGTCCTGCGCGTGCTCGATCCGGCCTGCGGCGACGGCGAATTGCTGTTCGCGGTACACCACGAGGTCGCGGCCCGGTTTCCCGGTATCCGCCTGACGCTGATCGGCTACGACCTGGACGCCCGAGCGCTCGCGGTCGCCCGCGGGCGCGCCCGGGCCGCGGGGATCGCCGCGCAGTGGCGCAGGGCGGACTTCCTCGCGGTGGAGGCCCAGCTCGCGGACGGCTCGTTCGACGCGGTGATCACCAACCCGCCGTATGTGCGCACCCAGCAGCTGGGCGGATCGACGGCGCAGTTGCTGAGCAAGCGGTTCGGTCTGCGCGGGCGGATCGACCTCACCCATCCGTTCGTCGCGACGCTGCCCCGGTTGCTGGCCGCGGGCGGCGTGCTCGGCTTGTTGTGCGCCAACCGGTTCCTGACCACAAAGGCCGGCGCGAACATCCGGCGGCTGCTGCTGACCGACCTGGCTCCGCTCGAGCTGTACGACCTGGGGGACACCAAACTGTTCACCGCCGCGGTCCTCCCCGCGATCACCATCGCGCGGCGCGCCGGGCAGGTCGACGGCTGCCGCTACGTTTCCGCGTACGAGGCCACGGGCGAAACGCCCGGTGCGAAGACGCTGTTCGAGGCGCTGGTCGAGCCGGGCGGCTCGATCATCGAGTACAACGGCCGGACCTTCGTCGTCGAGGTCGGCGAATTGGCGACCGAACGCTCGGCGCCGAGGTTCCTCGGTGCCCCCGGAGCCGATCGCGGCCGCGACGGCAGTCCGATCGGCGCGGCCACGCGCGGCGGGCCGGAGTCGGCGGCGGGAAGGACGCGCCGGGGCGCAGCGCGGGAATCGGAGGTCGCATGGCGGATGTCGCACGTCGCGAACGATTCCTGGCTGGCGCGGATAGCGGGGGCGACCTGGCGCAGTTTCGGTGACGTAGCGCGCATCCGGGTCGGCATCAAGACGACCGCCGATCGCGTGTTCATCTCGGACCGCTGGGCTCAGGCCGAGCCGTGTCCGGAGTCCGAACTACTGCTCGACCTGATCACCCACCACGATCTCGCGCCGTGGCGGGCTACCCGCCCCCGCGACGTTCGCGTGCTGTACCCCTACGACCTGGCCAGTTCGCGCCGCACACCGATCGATCTCGACGAATATCCCGGCGCCGCCGCGTATCTGCGGTCCCATCGGGAGACGCTGGCCGGACGCCGCTACGTCACCGAGAGCGGGCGCGCCTGGTATGAGATCTGGGTGCCGCAGCGCCCGCACCTGTGGCGCGAGCCGAAGCTGGTCTTCCCCGATATCAGCGACCGGCCGCGTTTCGCGCTGGACGATTCGGGCGCGGTGGTCAACGGCGACTGTTACTGGATCTCGTTGCCCGATCTGGCCGGTGTGCCCGCCGAGGCGACGCGCTTGGCTTATCTGCTGATGGGTGTGGCCAATTCGGCGCTCGGGTTGCGGTTCTACGACGTGGTCTGCGGCAATCGGCTGTACTCGGGCAGGCGGCGGTGGATCACCCAGTACGTGTCCCGGCTGCCGGTGCCCGATCCGGCGGCCGCCAGGTCGGCGGGTGTGATCGATCTGGTGCGCGAATTCGTGGAGGGCCGGGCGCCGGATACCGCGGCGCGGGCCGAACTGGACGAGCGGGTGGCCGCCGCGTTCGGCGTCGGCTTACGTGCTGACCTGGACACCGACCATCGGCAGCAAGGTGCGCCGGGCGAATTCACGTGCCGCGCCGCGATCGCTGACCGGAATCAGACCGTCGGGGGTGAGGGCGAGCGACAGCGCCAGCCGGGCCATGATCTCGGCGACCAGTTCGGCGTCGAAGTCGTGCGTGCCACGGGCATCCCGTAGCTCGCGCAGCTTCTCGGCCAGGTAGTCGCGGCCGACGGCGAGGATCGGTCCCGCCTCGGTGGTCAGCCGGGGCAGGATCAGGTCGGGCTCGGTCCGCAGCAGCCTGCGCAGCAGTTCGTTGCCCGCGATGGCGCCGATGAACGCCACGAAGATCTCGACCAGCTGATCGTCGTTGCCGGAGACGGTGCGCACCTGCTTCTCGATCGAGGCGACGAAGCGCTGTGCCTCCCGCACGCTGACTGCCTCGACCAGGTCGTTCTTGGACTCGTAGCGCCGGTACAGCGTGGCCGGGCTGATGCCCGCACGGCGGGCGATCTCGCCCATGCTGGTCCGCTTGATGCCGAAGTCCAGGAAGGCCGAGAGCGCGCTTTCCAGGAGCTTCTCGCCGTCGGCGACCGGTTTCTCGAGGATGCGTTGCAGCATGGGCGAGATGGTTGGCATCGAATCTCCAGTGGGTTCGGCGCGGTGGGCGGGCCGTGGCCGGTGGGCGCGGCATCGCGACGGGTGCGGACGGGGACGTCCATTATTTCATCGAGTGGGCGCAGCGTGAGCGGGCATCGCCCGACGGCGCGATCCCGCCGAGTAGGTCGCGTGTCCATATTCGACTGGCTAGCCTGTGGGAGACGTCCGGTCTGACCCTCGGCCGGTACGGAAAGGGGTTGAGCCATGGGGTATTTCGCGGATCGAGTAGTGGCGGTCACCGGGGCGGGCTCGGGTATCGGCCGAGAGTTGGCCGTGGCATTGGCCGGTGCGGGGGCATGGCTGGCGCTGTCGGACAAGTCGGCGGAAGCCGTCGCGGAGACGGGGGCGTTGTGCGCGGCCGTGGGACGAGAGCCGGAGGTGAGCACGGTGGACGTCACCGACCGGGCGGCCGTGTTCGCCTACGCGGAGCGGACCGTCGCGCGGTTCGGCCGGGTCGAGGCGCTGTTCAACAACGCGGGCATCCTGCACGTCGGAAGCGTGCTGGAGTCGCCGTTCGGCGACTTCGAACAGGTGATGGCCGTCGACTTCTGGGGTGTGGTGAACGGAACCAAGGCGTTCCTGCCGCATCTGCTGGCCGCTGATCGCGCGCACGTCGTGAACATGTCCTCGGCCTTCGGGCTGGTGGCCGTGGCGCGGCACGCGCCGTACAACGCGGCGAAGTTCGCCGTGCGCGGTTTCACCGAATCGCTGCGCCAGGACATGCGGGCTGCGGGTGGCTCGGTGCGGGTCACCGGGGTGTATCCCGGTGGTGTGCTCACCGGGATCGCCCGGTCGGCGAGCGTCGCGCCGGGGGTCGACGTGGAGGAGGTGGTGCGCCGATTCGAAGGGCGCGTGGCCCGGATCGGTCCGGCCGCCGCGGCGCGGACCATCCTGCGCGGCGCCGCGCGGGGCGAGGCCAAGGTTTTGGTCGGGCTGGACGCCATCGCTGTGGATCTGGTCACAAGAATCGCCGGGTCTTACCACGAGAAGGTGCTGGACATGGTATTCCGTTCCTGACCGCACGCAGGGTATCGCGGTCAGGGACGGGGATGGCGAAATGAGAACTGGCAGAACATATTTCAGGTTATGGGAGAAGGTGGGAGGGCCGCACGGCGGTGCAGCGCGGGGATGCGGGCGGTGACGAAATGGATTCTCGTGGAGTGCTTTTCGAATGCGCCGGGGCGAGTGATCGCGGTGGGCTCCGCGCCGAAGTCGTTCGTGCCGCTGACCAACATCGTGCGCAATCCGCTGTCGCTGGCCGACGCGGAGTCGGCGCTGCGGCGGGCATACGCGACCGGTGTGCCGGTGGCAGAGGCCTCCGGCGACGGGCGGCGCACGGTGCGGGCCGATCCGCTGCTCATCGCGCCGCGGCGGGCGCATGCCGTCCGGTTGTGGGTGGGCCCCCGGCAGGAGCCGGTCGCGGCGGCCGACCCGATGGGGGCGTGGCACTTCGATCTCACGACCAATCGCTCGGTGCGCAGTACCGACCTGCTGGACCTGTACGGCGTCGCGCCGGAGAACCGTGCCGCGGAACTGGCCATCGCGAGCGCGTTCACACGGTTGGTCACCAACCGCGACGAGAGCGAGGCGCTGGCCAAGATCGTCAACTCGGCGCCGGACACCGAGCATCAGGCGGTATGGACCGTCCGGCGGGACGACGACGCGCTGCGCGCCGCGCATTTCGCCTGCCGGATCGTCGCCGAGTCCGATGACTCCGGCGAGCGTCACGTGCTGCTGCGCGGCGTGACCCAGGACATCGGCGCGGCCACCGCGGTCTCGGCGGCCCCGCCGCCGGCGATCCTGGAGTACACGGTGCTGGAAGCCGCCACCCAACCCGGCGAGTACCGCGCGATCGTCAATCTGCGCTCGTTGCGGCTGATCCGGTGGATCGGCGCGCCCATGCCGGACATCGCCTGGGAGGACCGCCCGGGGCAGCCGAGCCCGCAGATCCATCCGGACGATCTGGCGACCGCGAAGACCATGTCACGGGACCTGGCGCGGCATCGCACCGAGGGAACGGTGCGCCTGCGCAGGCTCGACGGTGGTTGGCAACCGGTACGAATTCGGGCCGCGTTGATGGCGCTGGATCAGCACACCACGGCCGGACTGGCCACGGTCACCGCGGCATCGTGAACCGCGGTGC